>NZ_JBFULQ010000079.1:0-17622 GCF_054049815.1 Mesorhizobium sp. P5_C1
AGTTTAGAATTATTCTAAACTACGACAGTCAACTTTATGCCCGGGTCTTGCCGACGAACGCTGCGATTGACAGCCGCCATTCCGGGTGCGACCCGCAAAAGCTCTCTTGCGGCGGTGCCAGACAATTGCCACTTGGCGGGACATCCTAGAATTGGACAGGGATTGGAATGCGATGAAGAACGGTGTGGTCATTGTCGGCGCGGGTCATGCGGGCGTGCAAGCGGCCGCAAGTCTGCGCGAGGAGGGTTATGACGGACCGGTGATCCTCGTCAGTGACGAGAACGAATTGCCGTACCACAAGCCGCCGCTGTCGAAGACCTTCATCAAGGACGCCGAGGCCAAGCCGCAGCCGCTGCGCGGCGAGGCCTTCTACACCGGCAGCGCCATTGACTACCGGCCCGGGGTCAGGATCGAGAGTATCGACGCTCCCCGTCGTAGCCTGGACGTTGCCGGTGGTGGCGCGCTTGCCTTCGATCACCTCATCCTGGCGACCGGCTCGCGCCCGCGCACCCTGCCGCTGGCCGGTTCAGAGCTTTCCGGCGTGCTGTCGCTGCGCTCGCTGGCTGATGCGCGGCTGATCCGCGAGTTGAGCGCACAGAGCGACGATGTCGTTATCCTCGGCGGCGGCTTCATCGGTCTGGAGATCGCCGCCACGCTGCGGGCGGCCGGCCGCACGGTGACGGTGGTCGAAGCGGTCGACCGGCTGCTCGGCCGCGCCGTGGCGCCGGTCGTGGCGAGCCATGTCCGCCAAAGGCTGGAAGCGATCGGTGTGCGCATCCTCACCGGCACCTCGATTGCAAGGCTCGAAGGCGAAAACGGCCATGTCTCGGCCGCGATCACCTCAACCGGTGAAAGGCTGCCAGCACGCATGGTCATCGTCGGCATCGGCGCCGTGCCGAATGTCGAGCTGGCGCAGGAAGCCGGCCTCGCTGTCGCCAACGGCATCCGCGTCGATCACCAGATGCGCAGCTCGGCGCCAGAAATCCTCGCCATTGGCGATGCCGCCTCTTACCGGCACTGGTTCACCGGCGGCGACGTGCGACTGGAATCGGTGCAGAACGCCACCGACCAGGCGCGGCTCGCCGCACGCACCGTTACCGGCCATGCGGACGCCTATTCGGCGGTGCCGTGGTTCTGGTCCGACATCGGCGACATGAAGCTGCAGATGGTCGGCCTGACCGCCGGCGGCGACAGCCATGTCGTGCTGGGCGACCTGCCCGACAACAAGTTCTCGATCTACCACTATGCCGGAGACCGGCTGCTCGGCATCGAATCGGTCAACCGGCCCGGCGACCACATGCTTGGCCGCAAAATGCTCGGCGCCGGCTTCTCGCCGACGCCGCAGACAATTGCGGCAGGCCCCGAAGGCCTGAAGGCGGCGCTGGCCGCCTTCCTTGAGGGTGAACCAGCCAGAGCGGCTGGATAATTCCGGCCCTTCAGGCCGACGCGCCGTCGATCAGGCAGCGCAGACTTCGCGGATCGAGCTTTCCAGAATGTCAAGCGCCTCGTTCATGACGCCGTCCTGGATGGTGATCGGCGCCAGGAAGCGGATGACGTTGCCATAGACGCCGCACGTCAGCAGGATCAGCCCCTTGTCGAGCGCCTTCAGCCTGATCGCGTTGGCGATCTCGGCCGACGGCAGGCCTTTCTTGACGTCGTTGAACTCGACGGCGTTCATGAAACCGAGGCCTCTGATATCGACGATCTCGGGCACGTCGTCACGGATCGACTGCAGCCGCTGCTTCAACCGTGCACCCAGCGTGTTGGCACGGTCGCAAAGCTTCTCGTCTTCGATCACGTCGAGCACGGCATGCGCGGCGGCGACACCGATCGGGCTGCCGCCATAGGTGCCGCCGAGCCCGCCGGGGCCGGGTGCATCCATGATCTCTGCACGGCCGGTGACCGCGGCCAGCGGGAAGCCGCCGGCCAGGCTTTTAGCCATGGTGGTGATGTCGGCCGCCACCTCATGGTGATCCATGGCAAACATCTTGCCGGTCCGGGCAAAGCCGGTCTGCACTTCGTCGGCAATCAAAAGCATGCCGTGCTGGTCGCAGACCTTGCGCAGCGCGGTCAGGAACTCACGCGGCGCGTCGTAGAAGCCACCCTCGCCCTGCACCGGCTCGATGATGATGGCGGCGACGCGGGCCGGATCGACATCGGCCTTGAACAACCGGTCGAGTGCGGCCAGCGAATCGGCGATCGACACGCCATGAAGCGGCACCGGGAACGGCGCGTGGTAGACATCGCCCGGCATGGCGCCGAAGCCGACCTTGTAGGGCACGACCTTGCCGGTCAGCGCCATGCCCATGAAGGTGCGGCCGTGGAAGCCGCCGGCGAAGGCGATGACCGCCTGGCGGCCGGTGGCGTTGCGGGCGATCTTGATGGCGTTCTCGACCGCCTCGGCGCCGGTGGTGACGAAGATCGTCTTCTTCTCGAACTTGCCGGGCAGCATGCCGTTCAGCCGTTCGGCCAAGCGCACATAGCTCTCATAGGGCACCACCTGGTGGCAGGTGTGGGTGAAGCGGTCGAGCTGCGCCTTGACCGCCTCGATCACCTTCGGATGGCGATGACCGGTGTTGACGACGGCGATGCCCGACGAGAAGTCGATGTAGCGGCGGCCCTCGACATCCCAGATCTCCGAGTTTTCAGCCCGGTCCGCGTAGATTTGCGTGGTCATGCCGACGCCGCGCGAGATGGACTGGTTCTTGCGTTCGGAAATGGCTGAATTCTTCATGGGATCCCTCATCGGGCCGGCGCCCGTTCTTGTTTGATGTCGCTGACACGTCTTCTGACCTTATTTCACGTTTTCCTCAAGTCGGCACCGTCGACAGGCGATTGGGCCTGCCGCCGGGCGCCGCCTTGACCAGTCGACCGATGCGCGTACGAGAGAGGTTCCCTTTTCATCGGGATCGATTATCTTTGGACGGCCCGCGAGGCTCCGCGGAGGGAGCGTCCTACGCAGGCAGGGGAAGCCATGAGCAGGAACGCGAAATCGTCCGCCTTGCAACCATTGCTCCCAAGCCCTTTGCCGTACCGAAACACCTCAATCCTTGCCTGCGCGATGGCGAGCCTGCTGCTGGCCGGCTGCCAGAAGCAGGAGGCAGCCGAACACAGGCTGCCGGTGATGGTGCGCACCGAGACAGTTGCGATCGCAGACTTTTCGCCAAGGACCTCGCTGACCGGCGTGATCGCGGCGCGCACGCTGAACAATCTGTCGTTCCGGGTGGGTGGCCGCGTCGCCGAGCGGCTGGTCGATGTCGGCCAGCATGTCGATCAAGGTGCTGTGCTCGCCCGCATCGATCCGCAGGAGCAGGAATCCGATTTGCGCTCGGCACAGGCCGATCTTGACGCCGCGCAGGCACAGCTGACCCAGTCCGCCGCCGCCTTCGAGCGGCAGAAGACGCTGCTTGCCCAGGGTTTTACGACCAGGCGCGACTATGACGCCGCCGATCAGGCGCTGAAGGTGGCGCAAGGTAGTGTCGATGCCGCACGGAGCGCACTCACCAACGCCCAGCAGAACCTGTCCTACACCGAGCTCAAGGCGGGTGCCGCCGGCGTCATCACCGCCCGCCAGGTCGAAACCGGACAGGTGGTGCAGGCGGCGCAGACCGTCTTCACCGTCGCCGAGGACGGCGATCGCGACGCGGTGTTCAATGTCCAGGAAACATTGGTTGCCAAAACACCGCCATCGCCGACGGTGACGATCACGCTGTTGTCCGACCCGCAGGTGAAGGCCGTGGGCAAGGTGCGCGAAGTCTCGCCAGCGGTGGATCCGGCTTCGGGCTCGATCCGGGTCAAGGTCGCCATTCCCGACACGCCCGCCGGTATGCCACTGGGCGCGGCTGTCATCGGCTCGGTCAGCGCCAGTCCGACGAAGGCTATCCTGTTGCCCTGGCAGGCGCTGACCTCCACTGCCGGCAAACCGGCTGTCTGGATCGTCGACCCCTCGACCAAGGCGGTTGTGACGGCGCCGGTCGAGGTGCTGGCATTCGAATCGGGCACGGTCGTCATCGCCAGCGGGCTGAACGCAGGCCAAAGTGTCGTTACGGCAGGCGGGCAGTTGCTCAGTCCCGGGCAAACGGTCGAGATATCGGGAGCGGGCCAATGAGAAGGCTGCCGCACCTCATGCTTGGCCTGTTTGCACTTGGCACGCTCGTGTCCTGCTCGAAGTCCGAGGAAAAGCCGCCCGAGATCATCCGGCCGGTGCTGTCGATAGTCATCGAGCCGCGCACCACCCAGACCTTCGGCTTTGCCGGCTCGGTCGAGCCGCAGGTCAGTGCCGACCTCGCCTTCCGCCTGCTTGGCCGGGTTGTGTCGCGCGACGTCAATGTCGGCGACATCGTCAGCAAGGGCACGACGATCGCCGCGCTCGACCCGACCGCACTGGAGCTGGCCGTCCAGGCCGCCAAGGCGGAACTCTCCAATACCGAGGCGCAGTTCGCCAACGCCGCAGGCAGCGAGGAACGCCAGCGCCAGCTGCTTGCCGCCGCCAACACCACGCAGGCGGCCTTCGATGCGGCGGAGCAGGCGAGGAAAGCGGCGGAGGCCGGCGTCGAACGGGCCAAGGCCTCACTTGCCAAATCGCAGGAGCAGCTTGGCTACGCGCGGCTGTTCTCGGATTTCGACGGCGTTGTCACCGCCACCGGCGCCGAGGTCGGCCAGACGGTCTCGCCTGGCCAGACGGTCGTCACGGTGGCGCGCTCGGACCTGCGCGAGGCGGTGGTCGACATTCCCGACCAGTTGATCGGTGACCTCACGGCCGGCACGCCATTCCAGGTCATCCTGCAATCGCAGCCGACGATCCAGACCGAGGCCAAGCTGCGCGAGATCGCGCCGCAGGCCGAAGGCTCGACCCGCACGCGGCGCGTGCGGCTGACGCTCACCGATCCGCCGCGAGCCTTCCGACTCGGCTCGACAGTGACGGCGACCCGCGTAACCAAGGTTACGCCGACGATAGAATTGCCCATGTCAGCACTGTTTGAAGGCGACGGCGTCGACAAGGTCTGGATCGTCGATGCGCAGACATCGAGCGTTAACGCCAAAGAAATCAAGGTCGCCGCAAAGGGCGCCGCTACCTTCACCGTCGCCGAAGGGCTGGAAGCCGGTATGCGCGTCGTCACAGCCGGCGTCCACAGCCTGAGCGAAGGCCAGAAGGTCAGAGTGCCAGAGGGCGGCGTCTGATGAAGGGCTTCAATCTCTCCGACTGGGCGCTCAGCCACCGCTCCATGGTCTGGTACTTCATGCTGGTGTTCGTGGTGGCCGGCATCTTCTCCTACCTCAATCTCGGTCGTGAGGAAGATCCCAACTTCACCATCAAGACGATGATCATCCAGGCCAACTGGCCGGGCGCGTCGGTCAAGGAGACCGGGCAGCAGGTGACCGACCGCATAGAGAAGAAGCTCGAGGAGCTCGACAGCCTCGATTTCACCAGATCCGTCACCACCGCCGGCCAGACCGTCATCTTCGTCAACCTGAAGGACACCACCAAGGCGCGCGATGTCGTGCCGAACTGGATTCAGGTCCGCAACATGGTCAACGACATCCGGACGCAGTTTCCGCAAGGCGTGCAGGGGCCGTTCTTCAACGACCGCTTTGGCGATGTCTTCGGAAACATCTACGCCTTCACGTCGGACGGGCTGACGCCGCGCCAGCTGCGCGACTATGTCGAGGACGTCCGCACCAAAATCCTGACCGTGCCGAATGCCGGCAAGGTCGATCTCGTCGGCGCGCAGGACGAGGCGATCTATCTCGAATTCTCGACCCGCCAGATCGCCGCCCTTGGCCTCAACCAGCAAGCGATCATTGCCAGCCTGCAAGCGCAGAACGCGATCACGCCGTCCGGTGTCATCGAGTCCGGACCGGAGCGCATCAGCGTGCGCGTCGGTGGCCAGTTCACGTCCGAAGAGAGTCTGCGTGCCATCAATCTGCGCGTCAACGACCGCTTCTTCCGGCTCAGCGATGTGGCGACGATCACGCGCGGCTATGTCGATCCGCCGACGGCGCTGTTCCGCTTCAATGGCCAGGACGCTATCGCGCTCGCCATCGGCATGAAGCCCAACGCCAATCTGCTGCAGTTCGGCGAGGCGCTGCACACGGAGATGAACAGGGTGCTGGCCGACCTGCCTGTCGGCGTCGGTGTGCATCTGGTCGCGGACCAGCCGGTCATCGTCGAGGAGGCCGTCTCGGGCTTCACGCGCGCGCTGTTCGAGGCGGTCGCCATCGTGCTGGCGGTGTCCTTCATCAGCCTCGGCATGCGCGCCGGCTTCGTCGTGGCGCTGTCGATCCCGCTGGTGCTGGCCATCACCTTCACGGTCATGGCCTATCTCGGCATCTCGCTGCAGCGCATCTCGCTGGGGGCGCTGATCATCGCGCTCGGTCTCCTGGTCGACGACGCGATGATCGCGGTCGAAATGATGGTGGCGCGGCTTGAGGTCGGCGACAATCTGCGCAAAGCGGCGACTTACGTCTACACATCGACTGCCTTCCCAATGCTGACCGGTACGCTGGTGACGGTCGCCGGCTTTATCCCGATCGGCCTCAACAACAGCGCCGCCGGCGAATACACCTTCACCCTGTTCGTCGTCATCGCGGTATCGCTTCTGGTATCATGGATCGTAGCCGTGCTGTTTGCACCTCTACTCGGCGTCACAATTCTTCCGGCGACGATGAAGACGAAGCACCACGACCAGCCGGGTCGCTTCACGTCACTGTTCCGGCGCGTGCTTATCGGCTCTGTGCGGTATCACTGGCTGACCATCATCGCCACGGTGCTGTTGTTTGCCGGCTCGATAGCCGGCTTCGGCCTAGTCCAGCAGCAGTTCTTTCCGCCTTCCGACCGGCCGGAGCTGATCGTCGACTGGAACCTGCCGCAAAACTCGTCGATCACAGAGACCCGGGACCAGATCGAGCGTTTCGAAGGGCGCGCGCTGGCCGGCAACCCCGACATCGATCATTTCAGCTCCTATATCGGCCAGGGCGCGGTGCGCTTCCTGCTCGCCTTCGACGTGCAACCGGCCAATCCGTACTTCGGCCAGACCGTCATCGTCACCAAGAGCATCGAGGCGCGCAACCGGCTGAAGCCGCAACTGGAGAAGCTGCTGCGCGAGGAGTTCGTCGGCACCGATGCCTTCGTCAAGCCGCTCGAACTGGGGCCGCCGGTCGGCCGCCCGGTGCAGTACCGCGTCGGCGGTCCCGACATCCAGACGGTGCGCGGCTTGGCGCAGCAATTCGCCGGCCTCATCTCGACCAATCCGAAGCTTGCCGCGCCAACCTTCGACTGGAACGAGCCCCAGCGTGTGCTGAGGGTCGACGTGCTGCAGGACAAGGCGCGCCAGCTCGGCATCACCTCCTCCGATATCGCCAGCGCACTGAACAGCACGGTCGGCGGCGACACCATCACGCAGGTGCGCGACGCCACCTATCTGATCAACGTCGTGGCGCGCTCACGCGATGCCGAACGCGGCTCGATCAGCACGTTGCAGAACATGCAGTTGCCGACCGGCACCGGCGAGGCGATCCCGCTCGCGGCGGTGGCCAACTTCCGCTACGAGCTGGAGCAGCCGACGGTGTGGCGGCGTAACCGCATTCCGACGATCACCGTGCGCGCCGGATTGGTCGGCGACACGCTGCCGGCGACCGTGGTCAACGAACTGAGGCCAGCCGTCGATACCTTTATCGCCAAGCTGCCGCCGGGCTATTCGGTCGAGACCGCAGGCTCGGTCGAGGAAAGCGCTAAAAGTCAGGGACCAATCGCCGCGGTCGTGCCGCTGATGCTGTTCGTCATGGCGACCATCCTGATGGTGCAGCTGCAGAGCTTCCAGCGCCTGTTCCTGGTCGTTGCTGTCGCCCCGCTCGGCCTGATCGGCGTGGTGGCCGCACTGGTGCCTAGCGGCGCGCCGCTCGGCTTCGTCGCCATCCTCGGCGTGCTGGCGCTGATCGGCATCCTGATCCGCAACTCGGTCATCCTGATCGTGCAGATCGAGGACCTCGTCAACGAAGGCAAGGACCGCTGGGCGGCGGTGATCGAGGCGACCGAGCACCGCATGCGGCCGATTGCGCTGACGGCAGCGGCCGCGAGTCTCGCTCTGATTCCGATCGCACGTGAGGTGTTCTGGGGACCGATGGCCTATGCCATGATGGGCGGCATCATCGCCGGCACCGCGATCACGCTGTTGTTCCTGCCGGCGCTTTATGTGACGTGGTTCAGGATCAAGGAGCCGAAGCAGGGATTGGGGAGCGAGGGCGCGCACGGGGACACGGTGCCGGAAGGCGGGGCAGCCTGAGGGCAAATTGCGAGTAGTGTCGCGTTCTTTCACGCCCCCCTCTGTCCTGCCGGACATCTCCCCCTCAAGGGGGGAGATTGGCGGTTTCAGTTGCCTCGCCAACCTTCCGCCGTTTGTAATTGGCGAAGCGGTTGCGCGAGTAATCTCCCCCTCAAGGGGGAGATGGCCGGCAGGCCAGAGGGGGGCGCGACGGAACTCGACGTGGAAAGATCAGCTACGCCCGCACAAACCCTTCGCTCGCCCTGAGCAGATTGCGCGTATAATCCTTCGTCACACGCCGCTCGACAAGGTCGTCCGCGCTCAGATTCTCCACCGCCTCGCCACTTTGCATCACCATCAGCCGCCCGCACATATGGGTGATGATGGCGAGGTCGTGGCTGACCATCAGAAAGGTCAACTTGCGCCGCCGGCGGACCTCTTCCAAAAGGTTGAGCACCTCCGCCTGTACCGAGGCATCGAGTGCCGAGGTCGGCTCGTCGAGCAGCAGGATCGACGGTTCGAGGATAAGCGCACGTGCGATCGCCACGCGCTGACGCTGGCCGCCCGACAATTGATGCGAGTAGCGGAAGCGAAAACCGTTACCGAGGCCAACCTCGTCGAGCGCCCGCTGGATGCGCTTTTCGCCGTCGGCAAAACCATGGATGGCGAGCGGTTCCTGCAGCAGGCGATCGACGGTCTGGCGCGGGTGCAGCGAGCCGTACGGATCCTGGAAGACCATCTGCACTTCGCGGTAAAAGGCCTTGTCGCGGCGAGTACCAAGTTTTTTGCCGTTGACGGTGATGCTCCCCGACGCAACCGGCGCTAGGCCGGCGATGGCTCGCAGCAGCGTCGATTTGCCGGAGCCGGATTCGCCGACCAGGCCGAAGGATTCGCCCGGCTGCACGTCGAGGCTGACACCTTTCAGCGCGTGAAAGCGGTCGAAGATCACTCCCAGCCTGTCGACGGCAATCGCTGCTGTCATGCCGCCCACTCCGGCTTGCGGTCGAGCACCGGCAGCGGGTGACGGTCAGCGCCGATCTTGGGCATGCAGTTGAGCAGGCCGCGCGTGTAGGGATGCTGGGCGCGGCCGAGTTCGGACGCCTTGAGCTGTTCGACCACCTTGCCGGCATACATGACGATGACACGGTCGCAGAAGGACGAAACCAGACGCAAATCGTGCGAGATAAAGATCAGCCCCATGCCGCGCTCGCTGACCAGCCGGTCGAGAATGCCGAGCACATCGAGCTGCACGGTGACGTCGAGCGCCGAGGTTGGCTCGTCGGCGATCATCATTTCCGGCCCGGCGATCAGCATCATGGCGATCATGGCGCGCTGGCCCATGCCGCCTGACACTTCATGCGGATGCAGGTCGAAGACGCGGGCCGGGTCGCGGATCTGCACCGCTTCCAGCATCGCCAGCGCGCGGTCACGCGCCTCGGCCTTGCCGACCTTTTCATGGGTGCGCAGCGTCTCGACGATCTGGCGGCCGATGCTCATCACCGGATCGAGCGAATATTTCGGATCCTGCAGGATCATGGCGATGCGTTTTCCGCGCAACGCGCGGCGTTCGCGTGGCGAGACGCTGAGCAGGTCGATGCCGTCGAAGGCAAGCTTGTTCGCCGATATCCGGGCCTGCGGCGGCGTCAGCCCCATGATGGCGCGGCCGGTCTGCGATTTGCCCGAGCCGGACTCGCCGACAATGCCGAGCCGTTCGCGGCCGAGCGAGAAGGTGACGCCACGCACCGCCTCGACCAGCCCGGTGCGGGTCGGGAAGGTGACGCGCAAATCCTCGACGTCGAGAAGCGTGCTCATTGGTCACCACTGCGCGGATCGAGTGCGTCTCGCAGGCCATCGCCAAGCAGGTTGAAGCCAAGGCTGACGATCAGGATGGCAAAGCCCGGCGCACCGGCCACCCACCACTGGTCGAGCACGAAGCGGCGGCCCGACGCGATCATGGTGCCCCATTCGGGCAGCGGCGGCTGCGCGCCGAGGCCAAGGAAGCCGAGACCGGCGGCGGTCAGGATGATGCCGGCCATGTCGAGCGTCACCCGGACGATCAGCGAGGAGATGCAGAGCGGCATGATGTGGCGCAGCACGATGCGGAAGGGCGAGGCGCCCATCAATTGCACCGCCTTGATGTAGTCGGAATTGCGCACGGTCAGCGTTTCCGCGCGCGCAATTCGAGCGTATGGCGGCCACGAGGTGATGGCGATGGCGAGCACCGCATTCTCGATGCCGGGACCCAGGGCCGCAACAAAGGCCAACGCCAGGATCAGCTTTGGGAAAGCGAGGAAGATGTCGGTGATGCGCATCAGGATCGCATCGGTCCAGCCGCCGGCATAGCCGGCGACGGTGCCGACCAAGAGGCCGATCGGTGCGGCGATGATGGCAACCAGGATGACCACGTAGAGCGTCCAGCGCGAGCCGTAGAGGATGCGCGAGAGGATGTCGCGGCCGAGATCGTCGGTCCCGAACCAGTGCTCGGCGCTCGGCGGCAGCAGGCGCGAGCCCTTGAGGTCGCCGAATGTCGGCGAGTAGGGCGCCAGCACGCCGGCAGTGGCGGCAACGACCAGCAAGGCAATAATGATGAGCAGGCCGAGAAACGCCAGCCGGTTGGCGGAAAAGCGCCGCCACGCCACATAGGCGCGGCCGAGCCTTGCCTGCATGCGCGACGCCGGGCGCTCGCTGAGCAGCCAGTCGCGACGGGTCTGGATGGCGTCGGCGCTCATGCGGACTTCGTCCTCGGATCGAGCACGCGGTAGAGCAGATCGGAGAGCAGGTTGATGGCGATGAAGACCGAGCCTATGACGATGGTGCCGCCGAGCACTGCATTCATGTCGGCGTTCTGCAGCGAATTGGTGATGTAGAGGCCGATACCCGGCCACGAGAACACGGTCTCGGTCAGCACCGAGCCTTCGAGCAGCCCGGCATAGGAGAGCGCAATCACCGTCACCATCGGCACCGCTGCGTTGCGCAGCGCATGGCCCCAGATGATGCGGGTTTCCGACAGGCCCTTGGCGCGGGCCGCGACGATGTATTCCTGGGCGAGCTCGTTGAGCATGAACGAGCGTGTCATGCGGCTGATATAGGCGASCGAGAAATAGCCGAGCAGCGAGGCCGGCAGGATGATGTGGCGGAAGGCGTCATAGAAGACGTCCCACTGCCCCTGCCACAGGGAATCCAGGAGATAGAAGCCGGTGATCGGCGCGAAGGTGTATTCGTAGACGACGTCGAGCCGGGCCGGAAACGCCACCCATTGCAGCTTGGCGTAGAACAGCACCAGCGCCAGCAGCCCAAGCCAGAAGATCGGCACGGAATAACCGATGAGGCCAATGATGCGCACGATCTGGTCGATGAGACTGCCACGCCTGACCGCGGCCAGCACGCCAAGTGGCACGCCGAACAATGCACCGATCAGCGTTCCCAGCGTCGCCAGTTCCGTCGTTGCCGGAAGGGCGCGGCGAATGTCGGTCATGACCGGATTGGTGGTCAGCACCGAGGTGCCGAAATCACCGTGTAGCGCGCTTCTCACATAGATGTAGAACTGCTCCACCAACGGCAGGTCGAGGCCCATCTCGCGGCGCGTGCGCTCGACGACATTGGCCGGCGCCCGATCGCCGAGCACCGCCAGCACCGGGTCGATCGGGATGACGCGGCCGATGAAGAAGGTGACCGCGAGCAGACCAAGATAGGTCGTGATCGCGATGACCAGGAAACGGCCGAGCGATGATGCAAGGGCGACGGCGCGGGCGCTGCGGCGCCCGCCCTCGTTTTCAATCGCGCTCATGCGGCGCGTCCGTCGGCGTTATTCCTTGGAAACCGGCCCGACGAAGTTGCTGTCGAAGCTCGGACCGAGCGCGAAGCCCTTGAGGTTCTTGCGCAGGCCCGCCACTTCCAGCTGCTGGTGGATGACGACGAAGGGGCTGGTGTCGAGGATCTTCTTCTCGAGATCCTTGTACATATCGGCGCGCTTGCCCGCATCCTTCTCGAGCAGCGCTGCTTCCGTCTGCTTGGTCAGGTCCGGAATGTCCCAGGCGTTGCGCCAGGCAAGCGTATGGGACTTGCCGGTATCCGAATTGTCCGGGTTCGAGGCAAAGGTCTGGGCGTTGGAGTTCGGATCGAAATAATCCTGGCCCCACTGGCCGATATAGATGTCGTGGTTACGGGCGCGGTACTTGGTCAGCGTCTGCTTGCCGTCGCCCGGAATGATCTCCAGCTTGATGCCGGCCTGGCCGAGCGTCTGCTGGATCGATTCCGCCATGCCGGTGGTCGGCTGGCCGGTGCGTACATCCATGGTTACGCTGAAGCCGTCGGGCAGACCGGCCTTGGCGAGCAATTCCTTGGCCTTGGCAACGTCGAGCTTGAACGGATTCTCGTCGAGTTCACCCAGCACGCCTTTCGGCAGGAAGGTCTGATGGATCTCGCCGATACCMTTGAGGATGGTCGAGCCCAAGGCATCATAGTCGACCAGATACTTGAACGCCTGGCGCACCTCGGGTTTGGCGAGGTTCGGGTTCTTCTGGTTGAGGCTGATGTAGTAGACCGTACCTTTTGGCGCGCTGGTCGATGTGAGATCGGCGTTCTTGGCAATGGCGTCGAGGTCGTTGGGCTCGAGGTTGCGGGCAACGTCGATGTCGCCGGCTTCGAGCGCCAGGCGCTGGGCCGAGCTTTCCTTCATGTTTCGATAGATGACGCGGGCAAGCTTGGCCTTTTCGCCGAAGTAATTGTCGTTGCGCTCCATGACGACGGCTTCGTTGGCGCGCCATTCGCGCAGCTTGAAGACGCCGGAGCCGGCGTAGCCGGTTTTCAGCCAGGCATTGCCGAAATCATTGTCCCATTTGTAGTCGGCACTCGGCGTGACCGCGGCGACATGTTCCTTGACCAGCTTGGCATCGACCACCGAAGCAACGGTTGCCGACAGGCAGTTCAAGACGAAGCTCGGTGCATAGGCCTTGTCGACTACGAACTGGAAGGTGGTGTCGTCGACCGCCTTGGCCTTCTCGGTGACGTTGTCCCCACTGATGCCGAACTGGCCGATGATGAAGGCCGGGCTCTTGTCCAGCTTGACGGCGCGCTCGAAGGAGTAGGCGACATCGGCCGCGGTGATCGGATTGCCCGAGGCGAATTTCAGGCCCGGCTTGAGCTTGAACGTGTAGGTCAGGCCGTCGTCGGAAACGGTCCAGCTTTCGGCGAGGTCGCCCTTGACCTTCGAGGTGTCGCTGAGGTCGAGACGGACGAGCAGATCATAGGTGTTGCCGGTGACCTCGGCGGTCGACAACTCGAACGCCTCGCCCGGATCCATGGAGATGATGTCGTCGATCGCGAAACCTTCGACCAGGGTGTCGGCGGGGGTGACCGCGCCCGCTGGCGCGCCGGCCAGAAGCAGCGCGGACATGGCGGCACCCGCGAGCAGGATGCGCGAGCGTAGAGCAAACTTTTCCATCATCATTGTGATTGTTCCCTGTTTTGTTGACCTGAGTTCCCGGCTCAGGATTGCAGTATTCTTTTCAGGGCCGACAATGGCCCTCTGCCCACTTACCGTCGTGGTTTTTGTCCAATTGGTCAACACCATATCCGGCGGCATTCTGGCCCGCAACGAGCATTTGCAAGACAGCGTATTGGACCAGAATGGGCTGGGGCGAGTCGATGCATGCGCCGGCTAATTGATGCCGCCACAATCGGGAAAAATCTGCTAAATATCGGAGCTACTTCAGCGCCGCGACCAGATCGGCATCAGGAAAACAGGTGGCGGCGCGGCCGTTCCTGGCTTGCCACTTGCCGATCGACCGGCGGGTCTTGAAGCCGGGCAGCCCGTCGGCGCTGCCGACATCATAGCCCTTGGCCTCCAGCGCCCGCTGCAAGGCGGCGATGTCCGACCGGTAGAGCCCGCCGACCGCGCCCCAGCTGCCGGCAAAATTGCTGTCGCCATGGGCGATGCGATCGGCGCCGTGGCCGATGAACAGCGCGTAGAGGTCGCTGGTGTTGTATTCCTTCAGCACGTAGAAATTGGGGGTGGCGATGAAGGCCGGCCCGCTGCGCCCGGCCGGCATCAGCAGGAAGCCTTCGGCTTTCAGCTCGCTCGCCGGAAACGGCTTGCCGCCAACGCGCTTGATGCCCATGTCAGCCCATTGCGAAATTGTCTTGCCCTGGTCCGGACCCTCCAGCGAACAGGAGACCGTCTCCGGGACGGTCACCTCAAAGCCCCAGCCACGCCCCCTCACCCAGCCATAGTGGACGAGGTAGTTGGCGATCGAGGCCAGCACGTCCGGCGTCGAATTCCATATGTCGACACGGCCATCGCCGTCGAAATCGACGGCATGCTTCAGGAACGAAGTCGGCATGAATTGCGGCTGGCCGAGCGCGCCGGCCCAGGATGACTTCATTGCGCCGACCGGGGCCAGGCCGCGCTCGACGATTTCCAGTGCGGCCAAAAGCTCCGTGCGAAAGAATTCCTTCTTGGTCGACATGAACGCCTTGGTGCCCAGCACCTCGAAGGCATCATAGGGCATTTTCGCCGCGCCGAAGCCGGTTTCACGGCCCCAGATCGCCAGCAGCACTTCGCCCGGCACGCCATAGCGCTTTTCGATGGCGGCCAGCGTGCGGGCATTGGTCGCTTCGCGCGCCCGACCGCCGGCCGTCACCGCACCGATGGTCTTCTCGGCGAAATAGGCGCCGGGTGAGCCGAATTCGGCCTGATGCTGTTTCTGCGGCGTGGTCGCCTTTTCGCCCGGCTTCACTAGGTCGGGCAGCTTCAGATTGGGCTTGATGCCATCGAAAGCGGCGTCGAAGGTTTTTTTGGAAATGCCTTTCGCCTTCGCTTCCGGCCACAGGTCGTTCTGCAGCCAGGCGCGGAATTGGTCGTCGATTTTTGCAGCGGAGGCGGGGGCAGCCAACAGACCAAAAAGTGCTGCCAAGAAGACAGCAATTGCCAACCTTCGAGGTCGGCGTTCCTTCGTACCGGTGGGTCGGCGTGCAATCGCCTGAAGAAAACCGCTCATCACAGACTCTTCTCCGCCAATTGCGTCAAAACGCCGTCCGCGAGCGAAGTGCGGCAGCCAGCGTGCCCTCGTCGAGATAGTCGAGCTCGCCGCCGACCGGCACGCCATGCGCGAGGCGTGTCACCTTGATGTCGAAGCCGGACAGCTGATCTGTGAGGTAGTGCGCGGTGGTCTGACCCTCGACCGTCGCGTTGACGGCGAGGATGATCTCCATGACCTCGCCGCCGGCGACGCGGTCGATCAGCGAGCGGATGTTGAGCTGGTCGGGGCCGATACCGTCGAGCGGCGACAGCGTGCCGCCGAGCACGTGGTAGCGCACATTCATCGCTGCCGCCCGCTCCAGCGCCCATAGGTCGGAAACGTCCTCGACGACGATGATGGTGCCGGCGTCACGGCGCGGATCGGTGCAGATCATGCATGGGTCCGACGTATCGACATTGCCGCAGGTCGAGCAGATGCGCACCTTGTCGGCAGCCTCGGCCATGGCTGCGGCGAGCGGCGACAACAGCTGCTCCTTCTTCTTGATCAGATGCAGTGCCGCACGCCTGGCCGAACGGGGCCCCAGCCCCGGCACCTTGGCCAGGAGCTGGATCAGGCGTTCGATCTCCGGACCGGCGATTCGCTTGGACATCGCTCTGATCTAGGATTTTTCAGTGCGTTTTGGAACATCCCGCGTCTGCATGACCCGCCATATTGTCCTGGCGGGCCATGGAGTACGTATCAGTTGACCTCGAGCGGGCGGCTCTGGCTGGCGATCATCGCGCCGATGGCGTCAGTGTTCTCCGGCGTTGACTGGAATCCCATCGACGCCTCTTGCGGCGCGTTCGCAACCGAGGAAATGACCGGCTTGGCCAGAGTTCCGCCAAAACGGGCGGCATCCGGTTCCTCCATCGGTTCTTGCATCGCCACCACCGTCGGCTCGGCCGAGGTGCGCAGGGGTTTCGCGGTCGGCACCACGGCGGCGGTCACAAAGGTCTGTTGGGCAGGCGCGGATCGGATGGTTGCCGGCTTGGCCGGACGCACCGGCTCGGCGGAAGCGACAAGCGTCACTGGTGCTACCGGCTTCACGGGCGCCGCCGAGGCAATGGCGACCTGCGGCTCATCCGGCAGCGGCTGCCAATTGCGGCCACGCTTCTCGTAGAAGGCATTGCCGCCGGCAACCATGGTGTAATGCATGTTCTTGTAAGGGAAACGCAGCCCGGCGGTGTGGAAATACATCGTGTTCTTCAGCTTGCCCTTGCGCTCGCCCTTGAGCACGGCGTCGGCGGCTTCCTCGACATCGGGCATGGCCCGCGAATTCATCGGCCGGGTCATGACGCCAGGCGCGAACTGCCCGGGCTCGCCCACCACCTCGCAGATAGTGCTGCCGTGGTTGCCGGAGCGCAGCCGGTTCATCACCACCGTGCCGACGGCGATCATGCCGTCACGGCTCGACCGGTTGGACTCGAAGAACATCGCCCGTTCCAGGCATTCCCTGTCCTTTGGCGTGTGACTGTAAGATCGGGAACTCAGGAAACTCGGGGTGATGGCGTCGGTCAGGCTGGCGACGGACATGCCGTGCGAGGTGGTCTGGCTGCAGGCAGCCAAAAACAAGGGTGAAATGACGGCGCCGAGCAACAGCGGCGTCTTCCATCGCATGGAAATCAAAAGGTAACCCTCACTTCGATGCCCGCCCCCAGGCTGCGGCAAGAATGAGACACTTTCAGGCAAAATGATGGCTAAAACGTTATTAGCGAGGCACTGTTGCCAAACTGGCACAGTTGCATGGCTTTATTCTGTCAACGCGCCGCAGCCATCGAGACCGGCTGACCAGGTTCGACCTCTTCGATTTTCTCCGAAAACAGGCCGCGCCTGAGGAAGAGCGCCAGTGCGTTCCTGGCCGTCGGCGCGATCTTTCCCGGCCAGTCGCTTTCGATGAATTCGGCCTTGGTGAAGTCTGGATTTGTCTCGCAGGCCGCCTCCAGGAATTCGGCGATCTCGAGCACGATCACACGCTCGTCCTTTGACAGTGCCGACGCGCCGGCCTCGATAGACGGGCGATGAACGTAATCCTCGAACAGGTCGAAGTAGCCCCTGATGCCGACAAGATCGACGCCGGCGTCGCAATCGGCCAGGATTTCCAGGATCTCGTAGATCCTGCTGCGAACACGCTGCTCGATCAGTCTTTCGGAGGGCTCTTCGATCATGGGCGTAGCGCCACCGAACGTTAGAAGGGCAGTTTCATTCCTGGCGGGATCGGCAGGCCGGCGGTCAGCGCCTTGGTCTTCTCCTGCATGATCTGCTCGACCTTGGTCTTGGCGTCGTTGTGGGCGGCGAGCACCAGGTCCTCTAGGATCTCGACATCATCCTCCTTGAACAGGGAG
>NZ_JBFULQ010000080.1:0-17523 GCF_054049815.1 Mesorhizobium sp. P5_C1
GCGAAACGCGGTAACCGGTCGAGATGCGCGCCTGGGTGTCCTGGAGGGATTTGCTGGTGGCGTTAAGGCTCTGCAGGGCCGTCAACGCGGCGGAGTTCGTCATGATGCTGGACATGGTACTCGTACCTTGATTTTACAGGTGTTTTTTTGACATACCGGGCCTCCCGGTATGACGGTGCGGCATCATGCCAATGATCTTCGAAATCGATCACCCGCCATCTGCGAGCGAATATGCGGGCAAGTCCCTACCAAAGGGCTAAACCGGACGGTTAATCGAAAATATATTGCTTGAATTCTGCGCTGGAGACGCGCGATGGCGACCAGCCGCCAGGGATCAGTTGCCAGCGCTCAGTTGAAGGAGCGCACAAGGCTGCCGACAAGCAGATTCCAGCCGTCGATCAGGACGAAGAACAGGATCTTGAACGGCAGCGACACCACCGTCGGCGGCAGCATCATCATGCCCATCGCCATGGTGATGGTGGCGACGATCAGGTCGATGACCAGGAATGGCAGCACGATCAGGAAGCCGATCTCGAAGCCGCGCCGGATTTCCGAGATCATGAAGGCGGGCACCAGGATGCGCAGGTCGACGGTGTCGCGCGAAACGGTCTGGCCGCGCTCGCGGGCGAGATCTGCGAAGAGGTCGAAATCCTTGTCGCGCACATTGCGCAGCATGAAGGTGCGGAATGGATCCGAAATCTTGTCGAAGGCTACTGTCTGGGTGATCTGGTTGTCCATCAGCGGCTTGACGCCGGTGTTCCAGGCCTGATCGAAGGTCGGCGCCATGACATAGAAGGTCATGAACAGCGACAGTGAAATGAGAATGAGGTTGGCGGGCGTCGACTGCAGGCCGATGCCGGCGCGCAGGATCGAGAAGGCGATGACGAAACGGGTGAAGCTCGTCACCATGATCAGCAAGCCGGGCGCCACCGACAGCACCGTAAGCAGGCCGAACATCTGGATGATGTAGCCGACGGTGGTGCCATCGGCCTTGCCGATGCCGCCGAGATCGAGTTGCTGCGCCGCCGCGACGGAGGTGGCGGCGGCGACCATCGCCGTGGCGAGAAGGAACTTTCTCATTCGAGCAGCAATGTCCTGATAAGAATCTGCTTGGCGTGACCCTGGCTGCGGATCGAGGCGCGTTCCTCAAGATCTGCCTTCAGGTGCTGGTAACCGCTGGCACCCTCGATCTGATGCATCTTCAAGGTGCGCACCAGGGCCAGAAGGTCCTGGTGGATGTCATCCGTCATGGACTGGGGCTGCGGCCCGTCATAGACGACAGACGCTTCCATTCTGATCCAGGTATCGGCAGGCGAGGCGATGTTGGTGGTGATCGGCGCGAGCACGACGAGCATCGGCCCCACGCCTGGCTCACCGGCCCCGGCGGGCTGTGCGGTCTTGCCTTCGTTCTCGGGCGCGACCGGCACCGACGCCGGTGCCCCGACGCCCTTGAGATAGCCGCCGGACATCCAGCCCATGCCGATGGCGGCCGCGGTCACAACCAGCAGCATGACGGCCTGGATGGCAAAGGAGGGACCCTTGCGCGGCTGGACCTGTTCGACGTTTGCCACGGTGCCGTGTTCCCCAATCCTAGAACGGAAGGACCTGGTCGAGAATCTGCTGGCCGTAGGCAGGTTGCTGGACCTCGGTGATGCGGCCGCGCCCGCCGTAGGAGATGCGGGCTTCGGCGATGCGTTCGTAGGGAATGGTGTTCTCGGCGCCGATATCGGCCGGCCGCACGATACCGGCGAGGGTCAACACCCTGAGCTCGGCGTTGACGCGCACTTCCTGCGATCCCGTGATCATCAAATTGCCGTTCGGCAGGACATCGGTGACGATGGCCGCGACATTGAGTTCAAGCGTTTCCGAGCGCTTGATCTCGCCGTCGGCCGTCGTGTCCGTGGTGGAGGTGAGAGCGCCGGCGCCCTTGCCGGCTGTGCTCCACTTGTCCCATTGCGCGCTGAGGTCGTAGCCGAGCTTGCGGTTGGCGGTGCGGCTCCTGTCGTTCTGGTTCTTGAAGTTGGCCCTGTCGTTGATCTTGATCTTGACGGTCAGGATGTCGCCCTGCGACAGCGCCCGCGGGTCGGTGAACAGCCGGCTCTGGCGGTCATCCCACAAGGAGAATTTCTTGACCGGCGTCGGCGGCGTTTGCGGATAACGATATAGGGACGAGGTGTTGCCGCCATCGATGCCGGAGCCGACCGGGGACAAAGCCGGCTCCTTGCCGACCTCCTTCAGGTTGGTCCCGCAACCGGACAGCCCGGCGACCGCGCATACGACGAGCATCTTGCGGATCATGACGGATCTACCCTTCGGGCTGCGCTGGCCATGATGCCGGTGAGCGTCGCCGCCGCCTTCTGGTCCATTTCGTTGAGGATGACGCTCGCCTTGCGTGAATCGAGCTTCATCAGTATGGCCGCCGCCAGGTCGGCGTTGACGATGGCCAGCCGCTCGGCGGCGGCGTCGGGCTTCATGCCGGCATAGATCTGGACGACGCCGTCTTCGGCCCGGGCCAGGAAAACCTCGCGCCGCTTCAGCCAGGTCTCGTATTCGGCCCGCTTCTCCTCCAGCGCCTTCATGCGCTGGTCGATGCCGGCCTGCAGCTGCTTCATCTCTTCCGCCTGCAAGGCATAGCGGCGGTCGCGGGCGGCGTCGGCGATGTTGGAGCAGAAGCGCTCGATCTCACTTTGATCCGGCGCCTTTTCCCGCGTCAAATGCTGCGGTGTCTCGGCCGCCGGCGCGCCCGGCAGGACCTGGCGAACCTTTTCTTCGCCGCGCGCCGTGCTGGCGACTAAGGACATGGCGACAACACTGGCCGCGAACAGGATTGCGGCGGCGCGGCGTCTTTCTTGGCGTGAGAGGGAGCGCGTCATCGGCATCGCCTATTGCAGAACCAGGTCGGCCTGCAGGGCGCCGGCCGACTTGATGCCCTGCAGAATGGCAATGATTCCGTCCGGCTTGACGCCGAGACGGTTGAGGCCGGAAACGAGCGTTTCGAGATCGGGTCCGTCAAGCACGGCGACGCGGGCATCGGGCCGGCTGGCGTCGATCGCGGTGAACGGCTCGACGGCCGTCTCGCCCCTGGAGAAAGGCTCGGGCTGGACGATGCGYGGCGCTTCGGTGATGCGCACGGTGAGCGTGCCGTGGCTGATGGCAACCCGCGAGATCTTGACGTCGTTGCCGATGACGATGGTGCCGGTGCGCTCGTCGATGACGACGCGGGCCGGCGTGTCGGATTCGACCACCAGGTTTTCGATCTCGGCATAGAAGCGGGCCGCCGAAACACCCTTCGGCCTCCTGATCTGCACGGTGCGGGAATCGCGCTCGGCCGCAACCCGCGCGCCGAAGCGCTGGCTGGTGTAGTCGTTGATGGCGTCGGCGATGCGAATGGCGGTCGAGAAGTCGGGGTTGCGCAATTGCAGGGTCAGCGTCGCCTGATCGTCGAACTCGGCCTGGACCGCGCGCTCGACGATGGCGCCGTTCGGCACACGGCCGGAAGTCGGCACGCCTTGCGTCAGCTGCTCGGCCTGTCCCTTGGCGGTGAAGCCGGAAACGATGACCGAGCCCTGGCCGACGGCATAGATCTCGCCGTCAGCCGCCTTCAAAGGCGTCATGATCAGCGTGCCGCCGGCGAGCGAGGTGGCATCGCCCATCGAGGAGACGTCGATGTCGATGCGGGCGCCGGACTGCACGTAGGGCGGCATGTTGGCGGTGACGATGACGGCGGCGACATTCTTGGCGCGTGCGCTGCCGCCTTCGGTGGCGATGCCGAGATTTTCGAGCATGGCGCGGATCGATTGTTCGGTGAACGGCGAGTTGCGCAGGCTGTCGCCCGACCCGGCAAGCCCGATGACCAGGCCGTAGCCGACCAGTTGGTTGTCGCGCGAACTCTGCAGCTGGGCGATGTCCTTGATGCGCGAGGCGACCTGGCCCGGCGGCAGCGAACTCGGCCCCGACGAAACCCGGAACATGCGGCTGGTGGTGGCCGGATTGTATTCGGGATCGTCGTAGACGCCGCCATTCTTGGCGGCGAGCTCGCGCTTGGCCTTGGGCGTCAGGCCGTCGGCCAGCGCCGGCTGCAGGCCGAGCACGGCTGCGAGGATCAGAGCAAGTCCGCGCGTCATGAAGCGCTGACCTGGATGGTCCCATCCGCCATCACCGTGCCGGACAGGATCTTGCCGCTGTCGACGTTGCGGACCTTGACAAGGTCGCYGGCGGAACCCGGCTGCAACGTCACCGCGGTGGCCGAGATCGTCAATCCGCCGGCGATGAAGAAGACCTGCACGGACGCACCCTGTTCGACCAGCCAGGCCTCACGGACGGCGGCGGAGGGGATGTAGCGGCCGGGAAGAAGCGTGCGCTTGGCGACCTTGCCGTCGAGTTCCTCGGCCCGGGTGGCGACCGCGTCCGGCTTGTGCTTGCCGGCGATCAGGGTCACACGCTTGAGCGCGCCAAGCTCGATGGTCTCGCCGGGATAAATAACCCGGTTGGGGATCAACACAACCTCGCCGGCAGGTTGGTTGCTGGCGATCTGAGTGGCCGACTGGTCCGCCGATTGATCTGCCGATTCCTGGGCGAAAGCCGGCATGCAGCCGGCCACCAGCGCAAGGACAAGCGCGGTGCGGCGGAATGCGGAGCAGGAGATCGGCATGGCCATCATCCCTACCTGATGTTCTTGGAAACGACCGAGGCCATGTCGTCGGCGGCCTGGATGACCTTGGAGTTCATYTCATAGGCGCGCTGCGCCGAGATCAGCTCGRTGATTTCCTTGACCGGGTCGACGTTGGAGGCCTCGAGATAGCCCTGCTGGATGGTGGCAAAGCCGGGATCGCCCGGCACGCCGACATTCGCCGGCCCGGAAGCCGTGGTTTCCTGGAACAGATTGTCGCCGAGCGGGGCGAGACCCGCCTCGTTGGCGAAATTGGCGATCTGGATCTGGCCGRGGTTCTGCAGGTCAGCCTGGCCATCGATGCGGGCGAAGACCTGGCCGGTCTTGTTGACGATGACCTCAACGGCGTCGGTGGGAACGGTGATTGCCGGAATGACACTGGCACCGTCCACCGTCACCAGCTGTCCGGTGGCGTTGGTGTTGAGGGCGCCGGCGCGGCTGTAGAGCGTACCGCCGTCGGCGCCTTCGATCTGGAACCAGCCCCTGCCGGTCAGCGCCAGGTCGAAACTGTTGCCGGTGCTGGTCAGTTCGCCCTGGGTGTGGACGTTGCGCACGGCCGTCGTCTTGACGCCGAGGCCGATCGAGACGCCCTCCGGCACCAGCGAGGTATTGGAGCGGTTGGGCACGCCCTGCGTGCGGTCGACCTGGTACAGCAGGTCGGAGAATTCGGCGCGTGCACGCTTGTAGCCGGTGGTGTTGATGTTGGCGATGTTGTTGGCGATGACTTCCAGGTTTGTCTGCTGGGCATTCATGCCAGTGGCGGCGATGGCGAGTGCTTTCATGGCGGAGTTCCTCAGATGCCCATTCGACTGACTTCGAGATAGGCGGAAACCACCTTGTCGCGGATGGCGACGGCGGTCTGCAGCGCCTGCTGCGCGCTCATCACGGCGTCGACCACCTGACGGGTGTCGGCGTCGCCCTTGAGCGCCTGCACCGATACCTGCTCGGCATTCGCCATCGTGCTGACGGTCTTGGAGGCCGCCTGGCTCAGCGCCTCGGCGAAGGAGGTGCCGATATTGCCGCCGGCCGAGGGGGGCGCGCCGCCCTGGAGCAGGCTTGTCACCGCGTCGTCGCCACCGACCGAGGACTTGAACTGAAGGGCTCCGATGCCGCTGATCATTACTGGTTCCTCATCAGGTCGATGGTCATGGAAATCAAGTCGCGCGCCTGCTTGACGACCTGGAGATTGGCTTCGTAGGAACGGTTGGCCTCGGTCATGTCGGCCATTTCGATCAGCACGTTGACGTTGGGCATCTTGACATAACCCTTGTCGTCGGCGGCCTCGTTGCCGGGTTGGAACTCGACGGGAAAGTCACTGGGATCGCGATCGATCGAGTTGACTTGGACAGTCGAGCTGCCGGAGGTCCGGTCGAGCTCGGAGACGAAGCTGATGGTCTTGCGGCGATAGGGATCGGACCCTGGCGTTGTGCCGGTCGACTGGGCGTTGGCCAGGTTTTCCGAAACCACACGCAAGCGCTCCGATTGGGCGCCGAGGCCGGACGCTGCGACTTTTAGGGCTGAGATCAGCGCGTCCATGGTCAGCTCTTCACCGCCATCATCATCATCGAATGGAACGCCTTGACGATCGCCGTGTTGAGCTCGAAGGAGCGGCGCACTTCGCCGGCCTTCATCAGCTGATCTTCCAGCACGACCGAGTTTTTGGACGGCATGACAACGCCGTCATCTTCCTGCGGCTTGACGGTGAAGCCGGCATTGGTCGCGGCGTTGCCGAGATGGCCGGCCTGCGTGGCCTGCAGCGACACCGCGGTGCGGTCGAGCACTTTTTCGAACGGCTCGACATCGTTTGCCGTGTAGCCCGGCGTGTTGGCGTTGGCGATGTTGCCGGCAATAGCGGACTGGCGCACGGCAAGCCATTGCGCTTGCTTGGCGGCGAGGTCGAAAAGGGAAACGGGCTCCATGGGAATCTCCGGGCGGGTTCCCGAAGACTAGGCCGCCAGTCTTGCGCGGACCTTGCGGATGACCGGACGCGCGAGACGGGGCGTTACCTGGAGAGTTCGATCACCTGGTCGGTGCTGGTGACCATGACCCATTTGCCGTTGCGCTGCTCGATGGAAGACACTTGGCTGGAGTCGGGCAATATCGAGCCCCGCTGGACCATCCATAGTCCGGCATCGTCCTCGATCATGGCGCGGCCGTTGGCGACATGAACCATGCGGAATTTCGCGGCGTCGGCCGGGAAGGGTTGCTCGTCGGGCGCAGGCGCGGGATTGGCGTCGTCCTGCACCGTTCCCGTGGCAAACAGATCGAGATTGGCCGCAGGAACGTCCTTTACCGTCAGCGGCGCGCTGCGTTCGGCGACCACGCCGCCGCCCGCCCGCCCCGAATTGGTGCCGGTGCCGCCGAACTTGATCGCCTGGACGCCAAACTGTTCCTGGTTGAAGAAGATGTACCAAGGAAACAGGGCGCAGATCAGCCCTAGTGTGAGGCCGAGCGCGGCAACAACGAAATCGCTGCGGCGGTCGGACTGTTTTTTCAGCCTGGGAAACTGTGCCTTTGGCGGCTGTGGCCATTCGGTGCGGGGGAACAGGCCGTCGATCAGCGACTCGCGGCTGGCTTGGGTCATCTCGCCAGCCTCCGCCTGGGGATCCCTGGGCAGAGCGAGCTCAGCAGCCTTGGACCGAACAGGCTCGGCTTTGGCAGCCCTCGGCAGGATTGGCTTGGCGGCCCTGGGCAGGATTGGCTTGGCGGCCCGGGCTAGAACAGCCTCGGCTTTCGCAGCTATGGCGCGGGCAGCCTTTGCCTTGGCAAATCTGGCTTCGTCAGCCCTGGCTTGTTCCGCAGCGTTGGCCTCCGCGATCATCTCGCGCAGGATACGCTCGGTGTACTGGCGTTCAGTCTCCTGCATCGGCATTCAGCTTACCCTTGAGGTGACGGGCGAGATCGGAGAACGGTTCGGCGGACGGACGGTCCTTGGGCGATTGCGTCAGCGCCTCGTAGATCAGCGGCACCTGGCGCACGGCAATATCGAGCTCGGCGTCGACGCCGCCCTGATAGGCGCCCAGCAAACGGATGTCGCGCGTGTCCTCGAAGCGGGCGATCATCGACTTCAGCCTCGTCACCAGCGCGCGCTGTTCGGCGCTCCAGGCCTTGCCGGCAAGACGCGATATGGACGACAGCGGATTGACCGGCGGATAGCGGCCCTGTTCGGCGATCGCACGGTCGAGCACGACATGGCCGTCAAGGATGCCACGCACGGAGTCGGCGACCGGGTCGTTGTGGTCGTCGCCGTCGACCAGCACGGAAATGATGGCGGTGATCGATCCCCTGCCTTCAACCCCGGGGCCTTCGGCGCCCGGTCCGGCGCGCTCGAGCAGCTTGGGCAGTTCGGTGAACACTGAAGCGGGATAGCCGCGGGCGACCGGCGGCTCGCCGGTTCCCGTCGCCACCTCGCGCAAGGCATGGGCGAAGCGGGTGATCGAATCCAGCACCAGAAGCACGCGGTGGCCCTGGTCGCGAAAATGCTCGGCGACGCGCATGGCGGTGTCGGGCGCACGCCGGCGCATCATGGCGCTCTCGTCGCTGGTGGCGACGACGGCGACGGTCTTGTCCATGCTGTCGCCGATCGTATCCTCGAGGAATTCACGGACTTCGCGGCCGCGTTCGCCGATCAGCGCCACGACGACGGTATCGAAGGCGTCGGCGCCGGCAAGCATGGCGAGCAGCGTCGACTTGCCGACGCCGGAGCCGGCGAAGATGCCGAGGCGCTGGCCGAAACAAAGCGGCGTGAAGATGTCGATGACCTTGACGCCGGTCATGAAGGCGGTGCCGACGCGCTGCCGGGCCATGGCGCCGGGCGTGGTCCGGGCGCCGCTCGGCGTGTCGTCACCCCTGACCAGTGAGGGGCCGGCATCGATCGCCCTGGTGAGCGCGTCGATGGTGCGGCCGCGCCACGAGGCATGCGGCGCCACCGCGAGCGGGCCGCGGCGGAACACGGCATCCCCGATGCCGGCATCGGCGCTGCGTTCGAAGGGTGCCACGACGACCTCGTCACGGCTGATCTTGACGATCTCGCCACGGCGTGCGCCGGCATGGCCGCGCTGTTCGACAATGTCGCCCAGCCTGGCGAAGTCGGAAAGGCCGCGCACCTTGTAGTGCGTGGACGTCACTTCGACGACGCGGCCGCCGCGCTTGAGCAGCGCTTCGGTGCCGGCGAAACGTCGCCATACCCGTTCCAGCGCGGCAAGCCGGTCTTCGGGAGCCGGCTGGAGCTGTCTTTCGGGTGCGCGCAGGGATGGCTGGTCGAGCGACATGGACTATTTCGAGCCGAGCGTCTTGATCGCCTCGTCGGTGGAGGAGTCGGTCTGCCGCATCAGGGCCGCGGTGTTTTCGAACGCGCGCTGCACCTGGATCAGCCGGGTGATCTCCAGCACCGGATTGACGTTGGATTCTTCGAGAAAACCCTGGGCGATGCCGGTATCGGAGCGATCGGTGACCGGCTCCGGCGTGCGCGCCGGAATGATCCCGGAATTGCCGTAGCGGACGAAATTCTCGCCGGGATCGAAATTGTAGAGGCCGATGGAGCCGACAAGCTGATCGTTCTGGCGCAGCGAACCGTCGGCCCCGGCCTTGGGCGGACCGTTGCGGGGGTCGAGCTGGATCGGGGTACCGCCGGCGTCGAGCACCGGGTGGCCCTCGATCGACATCAGTTCGCCATTCTCATTCATCGAAAAGCGCCCGTCGCGGGTCATGACGGTGCCGACCGGCGTATCGATGGCGAACCAGGCATCGCCCTGGACGGCGAAATCGAACGGATTTCCGGTCTCGGTCAAGGCGCCGTGCGCGCCGGAAAGATAGGTCTTGCCCGAAGACGCGAAGGATACCGACTTCGGCCCGGTGCCGGAGACGACATCCTCGAATTTCACGCCGGTAGCGCGAAAGCCGACCGTCGAGGCGTTGGCGACGTTGTCGGCGATCGTGTCGAGGCGGCGCTCGAGCGCGATCTGTGAGGAAAGGGCGACGTACAGGCTGTCCCGCATGATGGTCTCAGAACCTCAATTTCTGCATGGCCATCATCAGGTCGGTGGAGATGCCGACCGTGATCGGCTGGGCAAACAGCACGCTGGCCGAGCTGACCGCCGATGAGGTCGGGTTGTTTATCTCGTACATGCTGGTGAAGCGGGTCAGGAACTTGCCGAGCTTCTCGGGATCGGTGAAATCCGAGATGTCGAGTTTCTGCTCGAACAGCTGCGCCTGCTTGTCGATGTTGGCGGTGGCGAAGGAATCGGGCAGCCCGAGCGCGGTGCGCACGACGCTGGCAAGGGCAGTG
Source organism: Mesorhizobium sp. P5_C1 (assembly GCF_054049815.1). Taxonomy (NCBI): domain Bacteria; kingdom Pseudomonadati; phylum Pseudomonadota; class Alphaproteobacteria; order Hyphomicrobiales; family Phyllobacteriaceae; genus Mesorhizobium; species Mesorhizobium sp. P5_C1. The sequence goes on from NZ_JBFULQ010000080.1 coordinate 9,957, forward strand.
TCGGCCAGCACGTCGTACCAACTGGTGATGGTCGGTGCCTTGCGATCGAAATAGAGCGCCAGCCGTACGCCCTGGTTGGTGTTGCCGGCATCCTCTTCGAGCGTCTGGCGCATGTACTTGTCGACGGTCGGCTGCTGCGCCGAAACGATGGTGGTGGCGCTCGCGCCATTGGCTTCGAAATTGAAAGCCGAGGCGAGTGCTGCGTAGGTCTTGTCCGTCATCTTGTTGGCGACGCTGTCGGGGTCGCGGACGCCGCCCTGCAGAACCCGCTTGATGAGATCCTTGTCCTGCGTCGCCGCGTCGAGGCCGAATGACGCGAGGGCGTAGGTGTAGAGCCGGTTGTTCGACATCAGATCGTCGATCGACTTCACCTTGGTGATGTTGGCGAGATAATATGTCGTCTCGCCCTTCACATAGTCGGAGTTCGGATCGAGGCCGGCGATTGCCGCCTGCGTGGCGTAGTTCTTGGTCACCATCTGCTGCGTCTTGTTGTAGATGGTCGCATCGGCGCCGTTGGCGGCGAAGTTGAAGGCGCTGACGAACTCGGCGTAGCGCTTGTCGGTCAACTTGTTGGCAAAGCTGTTGGGATCGGAGACGCCTTCCTTCAACGCCTTGACCATGAAGGCCTTGGCGTAGTCCATGTTCTCGAGGCCGTAGGCCTTCATGGCATATTTGAACAACCGGTCATTTTTGACGAAATCGTCGATCGATTTCACCTTGGTGATGTTGGCGAGATAATATTTGGTATCGCGGTCAACGACGGGCTGCTGCTCGATCCTGTCGAGCGACTTCGAGATGTCCTTGGTGATGAGCTGGTAGCTGGTAAAGGTATTAAGCAAAGACGTGCCTCCGGCCGAAGCTATGCCGGCACAATACCCCCACTTCCTTGCGCGAAACTGAATCGGATCCGCGGCTTCGATTCAAGCCTCACACAAGGCACGAGGGCTATCCCTTGCTTCCGATGTGAAATGCGGAAGGACCTGTTGTGGGCATTCTGATTGGACTGGTGGTAACGCTCGGCTGCGTGCTTGGCGGCTTCATGGCCATGGGCGGCCATCTTCATGTGCTGGTCCAGCCGTGGGAAGCCGTGGTCATCTGTGGCGCCGCGTTCGGCACGTTTCTGGTCGCCAATCCGATGAAGACGGTCAAGGATACCGGCAAGGCCATCCTCGAGGCGTTCAAGCAGGCGGTGCCGAAGGAACAGAACTACCTCGAAACGCTCGGCGTGCTGCACAGCCTGATGCGCGAGCTGCGCTCAAAATCGCGCAGCGAGGTCGAGGCGCATATCGACAATCCGGAGGAATCGGCGATCTTCCAGGCCTTTCCGACCGTGCTCAAGAACCACGATTTGATGAATTTCATCTGCGATTACTGCCGCATCATCATCATCGGCAATGCCCGCTCGCACGAGATCGAGGCGCTGATGGACGAGGAAATCCAGACCATCAAGTCCGACAAGATGAAGGCTTATCACGCGATGGTGGCGGTCGGCGACGGCCTGCCCGCGCTCGGCATCGTCGCCGCCGTGCTTGGCGTGGTCAAGGCGATGGGCGCGCTCGACCAGTCGCCTGAGATCCTCGGCGGCCTGATTGGCGCGGCCCTGGTTGGCACCTTCCTCGGCATCTTCCTTTCCTATGCGGTGGTCGGGCCGGTCGCCACCAAGATCAAGACCGTGCGCGAGAAGAACAACCGCCTCTACATCATCGTCAAGCAGACGCTGCTGGCCTACATGAACGGCGCACTGCCGCAGGTGGCGATCGAGTTTGGCCGCAAGACCATCTCGTCCTATGAGCGGCCAACGATCGACGCCGTCGAGCAGAGCACGATGAACACCGGCACCGCCGAGAAGAAGGCTGCCTGAACGATGCGCCAGAGATCGGTCCCAGCATTGTCATGACAAGCCCGGGAAGCCCCTCGGAAGCCCGCTCGCTGATTATCGAGCGCCTGGTCGGCGACAGCGGCGAGGCCGCCCAGGTCATCGGCACCGGCCGGGGCATGGCCGAGCGCGCCGCGCCGCTGCTGCAGAAGAGCCTGACCAGTGAGCTTGGCGTGCCGGTCACCGTCGATCTCAGGACCGTCGAGATCAGCCGCGTCGCGGAAGCGCGCTCGCATGCCGGCGATACGTTTGCCATGACCATCGTCGCATCAGCCACGTCGTCCGATGCCATGACCGTGGTGATCGATGCGCCGGCGATCGCAATCACGGTTTCTACGCTGTTCGGCGGTGACCCGGAGATGCCGGCATCGCCTATCGAGCGCGATCTGTCGCAGATCGAGGTCGATGTCTCGACCATGGTGTTCCAGCAGGTCGCACAGGCCCTGAACGGATCCGGACGGCGCTCGCTCGATCTGCGCCTGCCCGTGTCGCGGGCGATGTCGGGCACCGAAGCAAAACGGCACGTGCTGCGCGACGGCGCTGCAGTCCGCATCGTCTTTGGCATCTCGACGCCGGCCGATAGCGGCACCGTCACGGTGACGATGCCGCAGCGTATCGTGCTGGCCAGCCGCGATAGCGCCGCCGGTGTCAGCCAGGACGATCACAGCGCCAGCTGGCGCGCGCGCTTTTCGGAAGAAGTGATGCGATCGACGGTGGCACTAGAGGCCACCATGCCGCTTGCACGACTGACACTCGGCGACCTTGCCGATTTCGAAATCGGCCAGGTCATCGAATTCGAGGAAACGGCACAGTCGCAGGCGCGTCTCAGCGCGCGCGGCAAGACCCTGTTCGTATGCGAGTTCGGCAAACTGGGTCAGAATTACACCGTCCGAATCAGGCATCCCTACGATGCCGGGCAGGATTTTATCGACGGGCTGATGCCGGCTGCCGCCGGACGCGCCTGAGCATTTGGAGACGATTCATGGCCCAGACCAAGGCGGAAGCCGACCTCGACCAGCCCGACGAGCAGCTCGACCGCGCCATCGAAGAATTGCGCGGGGTCCTGCATGAAGAGGAACAGCGCCCGGACGCGGCGTTCAGAGCCGCTTCATCAGCCAATTCAAGCGTCATCATGAACATCCCCGTCGATGTCCAGATCATCCTCGGCAGCACCGAGATGCCGGTCTCCGACCTGATGGCGCTGCAGAAAGGTTCGACGGTGGGGCTCAACCGGCGCATCGGCGAACCTGTCGACGTCGTGGTCAACGGCCGCAAGATCGCACGCGGCGAGATCACCGTGCTGGAAAGCGATCCGTCGCGCTTCGGCATCAGGCTGACCGAAATCATCGCCGGCACGAAGGGCGCCTAGACATGGATTGCGGGGCTTGCCGGTGGCAGCGGAGGCGAGAGGCATGACGACGCCGGTGACCTTGACCCGAGCGCAGAAGGCGGCCGCCATACTGGTGGCGATGGGCAAACCGTCGGCCAGCCGTCTCTTGAAATTCTTCAAGCAGGAAGAATTGAAGGCGCTGATCGAGGGCGCCCGGCTGCTGCGGACCATTCCGCAAAGCGATCTAGAGCGCATCGTCGCCGAGTTCGAGGCCGAGTTCACCGAAGGGGCGGGACTGCTCGATTCGGCCGACAGGATGGACACAATCCTCAATGAATCGCTCTCGCCCGAAGAGATGAGCGCGATCATGGGCGACAAGAAATTCGAGGTCGCGCCGGAAGCCCCGCTGCCGATCTGGCCCGAGCTCGAAAAGCTCGAACCGGCGCGGCTTGGCGCCTTCCTGGCCGGCGAACATCCGCAGACCGCGGCCATGGTGCTGTCGAAGCTGGCGCCGCAAGCGGCGGCGAGCGTGCTCCTGACGCTAACCAAGCCGACGCGCGGCGAAATCATCAAGCGCATGGTGACGATGGCTAATGTTCCGGACGCTGCCACCAGGATCGTCGAAAACCGGCTGCGCAGCAGCGTGCTGACGGAAACCTCGACCAAGGACACTTCGGCCGGGCAGGCGCGCGTCGCCAGTGTTCTCAACGAACTGGACAAGCCGCTGCTCGAGGAGGTCATGCAGGACCTGGAGGCCGCCGGCACGCCCGATCTCGACGGCGTCCGCGCTCGCCTGTTCGCCTTCGACGATTTGCCGCTGCTGACCCAGAAAGCGCGGGTGCTGCTGTTCGACGGGCTGTCGACCGAACTGGTCACGCTGGCCTTGCGCGGCACTTCGGCCGCGCTTGCCGAGGCGGCGCTGTCGGCGATCGGCGCGCGGTCGCGGCGCATGATCGAAGCCGAGCTCGGACAAGGGTCGGAGGGCGTTGCCCTTGCCGACATCATGGCAGCGCGCAAGTCGATCGTGTCAACGACGATCCGGCTGTCGCGCGAAGGCGCCTTCGAACTTCCCTCGACCCAGAACGCCGCCTAAGACCGCGACATGGCTGACGCGGTCGACAAGGATTCTAAAACCGAAGAGGCGACGGAAAAGAAGATCCGCGACACCATCGAACAGGGCAAGCTGCCCCATTCGCGGGAGACGGCGCTGCTGGCATCCTTCGTCGCCATACTGGTGTTCACCGTCTTCTACGCCAAGGACGCCATCATCGATCTCGGCATGTTTCTGTCGATGTTCCTGGAGAAGCCGGAAGCCTGGCCGATGGACACCGAGACCGACGTCATCGCACTCTACAAGATCGTCCTCCTGGAGGTGGGCCGCGCCATCGTCAGCCTGCTGGTGCTGTTGAGCGTTGCCGGTGTCGGCGCCTCGGTGTTCCAGAACATGCCGCAATTCGTCGGCGAGCGGATCCGGCCGCAACTCTCGCGCATCTCGATTGCCAAGGGCTGGAACAGGCTGTTCGGCATTCAGGGTTGGGTCGAGTTCCTGAAGTCTCTCGGCAAGGTCGGTTTCGCCATCGTCGTGCTGAGCTTCACGCTGTCGGAAGACCACCGTAAGCTGCTCGCCGGCATGATTACCAATCCGGTTGCGTTCGGCCTCGTCATCCGTGGCATCGCCGTCGACATCCTGGTGGCGATCGTTTTCGTCATGGGGCTGATCGCGGCGGTCGACATCGTCTGGTCGCGCTTCCACTGGAAGCAGGACCTGCGCATGAGCAAGCAGGAGGTCAAGGACGAGTTCAAGCAGTCCGAGGGTGACCCGATCGTCAAGTCGCGGCTGCGCTCGCTGGCGCGCGACCGGGCGCGCAAACGGATGATGACGGCGGTGCCGCGCGCGACGCTGATCATCGCCAACCCGACCCACTTCTCGATTGCGCTGAAATATGTGCGCGACGAAGATTCGGCGCCGATCGTACTGGCCAAGGGGCAGGATCTGGTGGCGCTGAAAATCCGCGAGATCGCGCGGGAACACAACATCCCGATCTTCGAGGACGTGGCGCTCGCCCGCTCCATGTACAAGCAAGTTTCGGTCGATAATGTGATCCCGTCGCAATTCTATCAGGCCGTCGCCGAACTGGTGCGGGTCGTCTACTCGAAAAAGGCTGAGCGCAGACAGATTTCATGAACCGGCAACCGCACGCAAACTCCCGCGAGATCATCGTCGCCAGCGCCATCGAGCAAGTGGTGGGGGAACTCCGGCTGATCGATGTCGCCGACTACATCGCCTTCATCCGGCTGGAGCATTTCGCGTGCCTGTCGGATCTGGTCGATTCGGCGGTGGAGCTGTTTTTCATGCCGGGTACGCTGCGGCTCGGCCATGGCGGCGAGGCGCATGTCGACTGGAGCGGCAGCCCGCGCATCGTGCTCGATCTGGAGCTGAGGCCGCCGGGTGTCACCGTCTATTTCCAGCTGACGCTGAGCGAGCACGGTGCTTCCGTGGTGGTCAACTATGTCTCGTTCGAGAAGCCGGGCGAAGACCCTGAGCACAACACGGCCCTGCTCGAGGCGGTGATCGAACAAGCGCGCATCCGCAGGGTCGAGCCGCTGGCCTTTCGCTGAACATCGRCCGCTTCCGAGCTGCGGCTGAAAGACCCACGAATTTGCCCTATTCGATAAGCCCCAGCCGCAACGCCTTGGCCACCGCCTGGTTGCGGTTGACCGCGTTGAGCTTCTGGGTGGATTGGGTCAGGTACTGGTTGGCGGTGTGCACCGAAAGCTTCAGCAGCCGCGCGATCTCCTCGCTGGTGTTGCCATTGGCGGTCAGCTTCAGGCATTCGAGCTCGCGCTTGGAAATCGCGCGCATGCGGCCGGTATCGCTTGGGCGCATGAGGGCGACAGCGGCAAACAGCGAAAAGCAGCGGGCATGGATCTCGTAGAGCGCGTCCTGCGGCAGGACGATCTCGGACCCCAGGAAGACGACAAGGCCGCATTGCCCACGCTCGGCATGGACGGGGAAGGCGATGCCGCTCGTGCCAGGCGCCAGCGGTGCCATCTGCTCGGTCCAGGCGAGATTGCCGAACGTCTCCGCCATGGCGGCGATGCCGTCGTCGGTCCACCAGCGCGGTTCCGTCGAGTTGCGGGTGTGGCGCACGATTTCCTCGCCATTGGCACCTGAAATGAACTTGGTCGCCACCGCAACGCCGGGATAGTCGGAATCGAGGCAAGGCACGAGCCGTGCCCGTTCGGCCGACGGGCTGACGAAGAACAGGCCGAAGGCCGAGGCGTTGATGTCGACAGCGATCCATCGGCAGCGGCGCACGGCGTCTGGAATGGTGACGGCGTGATGGGTCTCGGAGCCGAGCGAGAAGGCGCCGAACGGGTTGCGCTGCTCGTTGAAAAGGGCTTCGGCAGCCTCCTTGATATCGGCCTGTTTCAAATGATGCCGCTCCTGATCGCCGTGGCGATGGCCATCGCGCGGTTGCTGGCCGCGAATTTCTGGATGGCGTGGGTGATGTAGCTGTTGACGGTGTTGGAGGAGACGCCAAGGATGACGGCGACCTCGTCGGTGGTCTTGCCTTCGGAGACCCAGAACAGGCATTCGCGCTCGCGGTCCGACAGCGGATCCTGCATGGCGGCGGCGGCAATCAGCTGCGGGATGTGCGAGAGCGCATAGCAGCATTTCRGTTGCGCCCTCATCAGCGCCGGCTGGTCGATGCTGCCGGCAGTCGCTGCCGAGAACAGAGCGAACAGGCGCTGGCGGCCGACATTAAGCTTGAGTGAATAGACCTCGGCATGACCGAGCACATCGAGAAGGCGGGCCTCCTCGCCGGTGATCAACCCGTTCGTCTCGGGCGCTTGCGATGCCACCAGCGGTCTCGGGCGGATGCCGGGCGCAACGGTGAGCGCGCCTTGTGCAAGCCCGGCGATCAGCCGCTTGCCGATCAGCTCGATGGCGTCGAAAATCCAGTTGGACGAAACGATGCGAGCATCGTTGCGGTCCTGGTCGTGGACAATGGCAACCAGCATATAGCTGTCGGCGCCGATCTCGGCGGTCAGCTGCATGAAAAAGCTTGTGAGATCACCGCGCGACGTCAGGCGCGAGCCCAATGTATCGGATTGAAGAAGCGCGGCGGGACTGCTCATTCTTGTTGCTTTTGGCCGGAATCGTTTCTGCTGTCCGGATGCTGGGTGCCAGCCGCCGAACCTGAATACGCATTACTTTGACGAAGACACACGCTTGGCGCAGGGCTGCGCCAACCAGATCCGAATCCATTCAGGGAACGCGAAGCCGTCCGCGTCTGGTGCCGGAAAACTCCGGAACAAGAGACTTTGGGTGGTTGCCGCGCCCCCCTAGGACCGGC
>NZ_JBFULQ010000081.1:0-17501 GCF_054049815.1 Mesorhizobium sp. P5_C1
GCATTGCGGTACCGATCTTGGCCTGCTGCGAACCAAGGCGGTGCCGAATGGCGATGGCACCTACAAGATTTCAGGCCAGAAGATATTCATCTCGGCCGGCGAGCACGACATGTCGGACAACATCGTCCATCTGGTGCTGGCCCGCATCGAGGGCGCGCCTGAAGGCGTCAAAGGCATCTCGCTGTTCATCGTGCCAAAGCTCAAGCTCGACGCATCAGGCAATCCCGGCAACAGGAACACCGTCTCCTGCGGTTCGATCGAGGAGAAGATGGGCATCCACGGCAACTCGACCTGCGTCATGAACTATGACGAGGCCGAAGGCACGTTGCTCGGCGAGGCCAATGGTGGTTTGAAGGCGATGTTCACGATGATGAACGAGGCGCGCCTTGGCGTTGGCCTGCAAGGGCTGTCGCTGTCGGAGATCGCCTACCAGAACGCCGCCGCCTACGCCAAGGATCGCTTGCAGGGCCGCTCGCTGTCGGGGCCGAAGGCACCGGACAAGAAGGCCGACCCGATCATCGTCCATCCCGACATCCGCCGCAGCCTGATGACCATGAAGGCCTTCAACGAGGCCGGCCGCGCGCTGGCGCTGTGGACGGCGATCAAGTCCGACGTCGCCCACCGCTCCGGCGACGACGAGGACCGCCAGGCCGCCGACGACTACACCGGCCTGTTGACGCCGGTGGTCAAGGGCGTGCTCACCGACAAGGGGTTCGACCACGCCGTGATGGCACAGCAGGTGTTCGGCGGTCACGGCTACATCGAAGAGCACGGCATGAGCCAGTTCGTCCGCGATGCCCGCATCGCCATGATCTATGAAGGCGCCAATGGCATCCAGGCGCTCGACCTTGTCGGCCGCAAGCTCGGCTTGAATGGCGGCCGCGCCGTGCAGGCCTTCTTCAAGGAGGTCGGCGAATTCTGCGAGGAAAACYGTTCCGACGAGAAAATGGCGCCGTTCACCAAGGCGCTGAAGAAGGGCCTCAACGACCTGCAGGGCGCCACCATGTGGCTGCTGCAGAACGGCATGGCCAAGCCCGACAATGCCGGCGCCGCCTCGACCGATTTCATGCATCTCTTCGGCCTTGTGGCGCTGGGCTACATGTGGGCGCAGATGGCCAAGGCGGCGCTTGGCAAGACGGGGGCCAACGGTTCGCAGTCCTTCTACGACAACAAGGTTGTGACGGCGCGCTTCTTCATGGAGCGGATCATGCCGGAAACCGGCGCTCACCTCGCCCGCATTTCGAGCGGTGCCGACACGCTGATGGCCCTGCCGGCGGAAGCGTTCTAAGCTCGRACGCCGGCACCGCCGGTCCTGTCAGTCGATACGCGGAGGAAATCGTGGCGACAAATCCCGCCGAAGTGCTCTCTTTGCCGAAGCCCGCCTGGGCGGCGGATGAGGTCGGCATGCTCTACGACATGGCGCACCGCTTCATGTCGGAGGAAATCGCGCCGCGCTACGACGAATTCGAGAAGAACGAGATGGTCGACCGCGAGAGCTGGTTGAAGGCCGGCGCTGCCGGTCTGCTCTGCGCCTCGATGCCGGAGGAATACGGCGGCTCGGGCGGTACCTTTGCGCATGAGAGCGCCATCATCGAGGCCATAGGCCATGTCGGTGTCGATGGTTTCGGCATCGGCCTGCACAATTCGATCGTCGCCCCCTACATCCTCCACTACGGCTCTGAAGAGCAGAAGAAGAAATGGCTGCCGAAGCTGGCGACCGGCGAGCTGATCGGCGCCATCGCCATGACCGAGCCAGGTGCCGGCTCCGATCTGCAAGGCGTCAAGACGCGGGCCGAGAAGGATGGCAACCATTACAAGATCAACGGTTCCAAGACCTTCATCACCAATGGCCAGCTTGCCAACTTCGTCATCGTCGTCACCAAGACCGATCCGGAGAAGGGCGCCAAGGGCACCTCGCTGATCGTCGTCGAGACCGATGAGGTCAAAGGCTTCCAGCGCGGCCGCAACCTCGACAAGATCGGGCTGAAGGCCAACGACACGTCGGAGCTGTTCTTCAACGATATGCGCGTGCCGACGTCCAACCTGCTCGGCCACGAGGAAGGGCAGGGTTTTGTCCAGCTGATGCAGCAATTGCCGCAGGAGCGGCTACAGATCGGCACCAGTGCCATTGCCATGATCGAGCGGGCACTGGCGCTGACCATCGATTATGTGAAGGAACGCAAGGCGTTCGGCAAGGCGATCATCGATTTCCAGAACACCCAGTTCAAGCTGGCCGAACTCAAGACCGAGGCAACCATCGGCCGGGTCTTCTACAATGACTGCGTCGCCCGCCACATCGCCGGTGGCCTCGACCCGGTGACGGCGTCGATGGCCAAATACTGGCTCAGCGACCTGCAGGGAAAAGTCGTCGACGAATGCCTTCAATTGCATGGCGGCTATGGCTACATGAATGAATACCCGATCGCCCGCATGTTCCGCGACGCCCGCGTCCAGCGCATCTACGGCGGCACCAACGAGATCATGAAATTGCTGATCGGACGCTCGCTCTAATGCATGTCGTCCAAAGGTCCCATTTTTGGGAGATCGACATGCATCAGTCCAAAGCCGTTCGATAAACCCAAGGAGCAAAAAAGATGGCCGAAGCTTATGTCTATGATGCTGTGCGCACCCCGCGCGGCAAGGGCAAGAAGGACGGATCGCTGCACGAGGTGCCGGCGGTGCGGCTTGCCGCCAAGACGCTCGAGGCATTGCGCGATCGCAACGGGCTCGACACCGGCAATGTCGACGACATTATCTTCGGCTGCGTCGATCCGGTCGGCGAGGCGGGCTCGGTCATTCCGCGCGCCGCCGCTTTCGAGGCTGGCTACGACACCAAGGCGCCTGGCATGCAGATCTCGCGCTTCTGCGCTTCGGGCCTCGACGCCATCAATTTCGGCGCCGCCAAGATCGCGCAGGGCGCCGATGACATCGTCATCGCTGGCGGCGTTGAATCGATGTCGCGGGTCGGCATGGGCGCCTCTGGCGGCGCCTGGTTTATGGATCCTTCCGTTGGCCTGCCCGGCTGGTTCGTGCCGCAAGGCATCTCGGCCGACCTGATCGCCACCAAATACGGCTTCTCGCGCGACGACGTCGACGCCTATGCAGTCGAGAGCCAGAAGCGCGCGGCCAAATCCTGGGCCGACGGCCGCTTCAAGAATTCCGTCATTCCGATCAAGGACCAGAACGGCCTGACCATCCTCGACCATGACGAACACATGCGTCCGTCGACCGACATGCAGTCGCTGGCCTCGCTCAACCCGTCCTTCGTCATGCCCGGCGAAATGGGTGGTTTCGATGCCGTCGCCGTGCAGAAGCACCCCGAGGTGGAAGAGGTCAACCACGTCCACCATGCCGGCAATTCGTCCGGCATCGTCGATGGCGCCGCCGCCGTGCTGCTCGGCTCGAAGAAGGCCGGCAAGGCGATGGGGCTGAAGCCGCGCGCTCGCATCCGCACCTTCGCTAACATCGGGTCCGAACCGGTGCTGATGCTGACCGGTCCGGTCGACGTCACCGAGAAGCTGTTGAAGCGCGCCAAGATGAAGCTGTCGGATATCGACCTGTTCGAGCTCAACGAGGCCTTCGCCTCGGTGGTGCTGCGCTACATGCAGGCCTTCGATATCGAGCACGACAAGATCAACGTCAATGGCGGCGCCATCGCCATGGGCCATCCGCTCGGCGCCACCGGCGCGATGATCTTCGGCACGGTGCTGGACGAACTCGAGCGCCGCGATCTCAACACCGCGCTGGTGACGCTGTGCATCGGTGCCGGCATGGGCACCGCAACGATCATCGAACGCGTCTGACAGGGGAGAGAAATCATGAGCTACACCAATTTCACCCTCGACATCGACGCCGACGGCATTGCGCTGGTCACCTGGGACATGCCGGGCCGCTCGATGAACGTCTTCACCGAAGAGGCGATGCTGGAACTGAACGCCATCGTCGACATGGTGGCGGGTGATGCCGCCATCAAGGGCGCGGTGATCACCTCCGGCAAGGACACCTTCTCCGGCGGCGCCGACATCACCTTGCTGCAGAAGATGCTGACCACTTTCGCCGCTGAAAAGGACAAGGATGTCGAAAAGGCCACCAAGGCGCTGTTCGACCAGGCCGGCACTATGACCGGCCTGTTCCGCAAACTTGAAACGTCGGGCAAGCCGTGGGTGTCGGCGATCAACGGTACCTGCATGGGCGGCGCCTTCGAATTGTCGCTCGCTTGCCACGGCCGTGTCGCCGCCGATAGCGACAAGGTCAGGATGGCGCTTCCCGAAGTGAAGATCGGCATCTTCCCGGGCGCCGGCGGCACCCAGCGCGTGCCGCGGCTGACCGATCAGCAACAGGCGCTGCAGATGCTGACGTCCGGCCAGACACTGTCGCCGCAGAAGGCCAAGTCGATGGGCCTGATCCATGAGATCGCCGAACCGGCCAAGCTGGTCGACACCGCCAAGGCGATGATCAGGAACGGCCTGAAGCCGGTGGCGCCGTGGGACGAGAAGGGGTTCAAGCTGCCCGGTGGGCAGATCTATTCGCCCGCCGGCTTCAATCTGTGGCCGCCGGCCATCGCCATCCTGCGCCGCGAGACCTATGGCAATTATCCAGCTGCCGCCGCGATCTTGAAATGCGTCTATGAAGGCCTGCTGGTGCCGTTCGACACGGCCCTGCGCATCGAGCAGCGCTATTTCACCGAGATCATGCAGACCCAGGAAGCGGCGGCGATGATCCGCTCGCTTTTCGTGTCGCTGCAGGAACTGAACAAGGGCGCGCGTCGCCCGGCCGGCGTGCCGGAAACCAAGTTCAAGAAGATCGGCATTCTCGGCGCCGGCTTCATGGGCGCCGGCATTGCTTATGTCACCGCCAAGGCGGGCATTCCGGTGGTTCTGCTCGACCGCGACATGGAGTCGGCCGCCAAGGGCAAGGCGCATTCCGACAGCCTGGTCTCGGATCAGGTGAAGAAGGGCCGTGCAAAGCCCGAGGAGAAGGACAAACTTCTGTCGCTGATCACGCCGACGGCTGACTATGCCGACCTTGCCGGCTGCGACCTGGTGGTCGAAGCGGTGTTCGAGGATTCCGCCGTCAAGAAGAGCGCCACCGAGCAGGCGGAAGCGGTGCTTAAAGCCTCGGCCATCTTCGCCTCCAACACCTCGACCATCCCGATCTCGTCGCTGGCCAAGAACTCGGCGCGGCCGAAGAACTTCATCGGCATCCATTTCTTCTCGCCGGTCGACAGGATGATGCTGGTCGAGATCATTTTAGGCAAGAAGACCGGCGACAAGGCGCTCGCGACAGCCATCGATTTCGTCCGCGCCATCAAGAAGACGCCGATCGTCGTCAACGACACGCGCGGCTTCTATGTCAACCGCTGCGTGCTGCGCTACATGTCGGAAGCCTACAAGATGCTGATCGAAGGGGTGCCTGCACCCATGATCGAGAATGCGGCGAAAGCCGCCGGCATGCCGGTCGGCCCGCTGGCCCTGACCGACGAGACGGCCATCGACCTCGCGCAGAAAATCATGAAGCAGACCATGCGCGATCTCGGCGACACCGCAGTCGACCAGAAGCAAATGGCGTTGATCAACACAATGGTCGACGACCATGGCCGCTTCGGCCGCAAGAATGGCAAGGGTTTTTACGACTATCCCGCCAAGCCGGCCAAGAAGAAGCTGTGGCCGGGCCTCAAGGACCTCTATCCGCAGCTTGCTGCCGAGAAGCTCGATTATGAAGAGCTGCAGCAGCGGCTGCTGGTCACCATCGCGCTGGAAGCGGCCCGGGTGATGGAAGAGGGCATCGTCACCGACCCGCGCGAGGCCGATGTCGGCTCGATCCTGGCCTTCGGCTTCGCGCCCTACACCGGCGGTGCGCTGTCCTATATCGACGGCATCGGCGCCAAGGCATTCGTCAAGATCGCCAAGAAACTGCAGAAGAAATACGGCGCCGAATTCAAGGCGCCCAAGCTGTTGCTCGATATGGCCGAGAAGGGCGAAACCTTTTATGAGCGCTTCAATCCTTACGCCGGTGACGTGAAGCAGGCAGCCTGACGCGGGCCGATCTATGTCTGGGTGCGGCGGCAGCGCTGGGCGTCCTTCGGAGACGCAAAGGACGCTTGTCACCCTTTAGTCTGCGTATGATGGCCACGGCACGTAGCCGTGGCCGGCGCGCTTCAGCTTTCCCATGCGGTCCGTCGGTGATAAATTAGCTTTTGCTAACCTAAAGTTGGCAGAAGGACGTAATCGTCATGCGTATGATGCTGAGAGTTTCCATCCCGGCCGAGGAAGGCAACAAGGCGATCAAGAACGGCAGCATGGCCAAGTTCATCGAGCACACCTTGTCCGACCTCAACCCGGAGGCCGCCTATTTCACCGCCGACGGTGGCCGGCGAACGGCCTATCTCGTGGTGGAGGTAAAGGACAGTTCGGATATGCCCTATGTCGCCGAGCGGTTCTTCTTCGCCTTCAATGCCAGCGTCGAGATGATCCCGGTGATGAACGCTGAGGAACTCAGGAAGGGCTTGCCGAGAGCGATGGCGGCGATGGCCGGATAGGTTCATCGGCGATCATTGATGTCCGATCACTGAACCGCGCGTCGTTGTCGCGGCGGCACACAGTTTTGTCGGCAATCCGCCTGCTGCGCCCGGTGGACATGGCGGCGGTTGCGCGTTAGACAGGAAGAGGCATTTTTTCCTGTTTCGAGGAGAGCGAGCTTGCTCTCGCATGACCGTGTCTGGGCTGCCATAGATGCTCTCGCCGAGCGCTATTCGCTGTCGGCTTCGGGGCTGGCCCGGCGCGCGGGGCTCGATTCGACGGCCTTCAACAAGTCGAAACGTCTGTCGTCGGATGGCCGGCCGCGCTGGCCGTCGACCGAATCGCTTGCCAAGATCATCGAGGCGACAGGGGCTACGCTCGACGAATTCACCGGCCTGATTGAGGGCAGGGCCGCGTCAGCCCAGGAAGCACGGGTAGCCCACAGGCGCTCGGTGCCGTTGCTCGGCTTTGCCCAAGCCGGCGCCGGCGGCTTCTTCGATGATGCCGGCTTTCCGGCCGGGCAGGGCTGGGACCTGGTCGAACTGCCGGCGCAATCGACGGAGAGCTCCTATGCGCTGCAGGTGCAAGGTGATTCCATGCTGCCGCTCTACCGCGATGGCGACGTCCTCATCGTCGAGCCGGGCGCCATCACCCGCAAGGGCGATCGTGTCGTCGTCAAGACCACCGCCGGCGAAGTGATGGCCAAGGTGCTCGAGCGCCAGACCGTCAGGTCGATTGCACTGGTCTCGCTCAATCCCGATCATCCGGACCGCGACATTCCCATGCGCGATGTCGAATGGGTGGCGCGGATTGTCTGGGCAAGCCAGTAGGTCCGGCTGGTGCGGCTCCCTCATCTTGTCCTGGCGGTTCTGATGGTCCCGGCGATGGCGGCAATGGTCGTCGCTGGCGGTCGCACGCTGAAGGGAAGTGCAGGCGTAGTCACGGTGGATCAGGTCGATCCGGGCGCCGACACGATCTCGCAGGAGGGCGCCGAGACCGTGCTCGCAGAGCCGGCGACATCCGCCATAACCGCTCCGCAGCCGCCAAAGCCGGCGTCACATTCGAGGGCGATCGATCCTGAAATTATCGTACCACCGGAACTGCCCGCCGAGGGGCTTGAGCGTGTCGAGCCGCGCGAGCCGTTGAGCAAGCTGGCGCTGGCCGTGCCGCCCAGGCCGAAAATGCCCGACGACTGGAACGGGACAAAGCTGTTCCAGCCGGTCGCGCAGGCCGCCGGCCTGATCGAGGCCAAGGGCTATTCGGTCGCGGTGTCGGGCATCGACATCGTCAGGCATGACGAGACCTGCAGCGATGACGGCAAAGCCTGGCCGTGCGGTATCCGGGCGCGAACGGCGTTCCGCGCCTTCCTGCGCGGCCGCGCGGTGGTCTGCACCGTGCCGCCCGAGGGCGGTCGCGACCTGATCGCCGCCGAATGCCGGATCGGCAAGCAGGATGTCGGTCAATGGCTGGTCGAAAACGGCTGGGCTCGGGCCGCCAAAGGTGGACCCTATGTCGAGGCCGGCGACAAGGCGCGCACGGCCAAGAAGGGCATTTTCGGATCGGCGCCGAACCTTTCCGACATGCCGGCGATGCCGGCCGCACCAAGCCCTGCGCCTCAGGCGCCGAGCTCGATCCTGGAAGAGGTCGACGGCGTTCTCAAGCCAGCTGACCAGCCAGCGCCCGCTCAATGAGCGCCCGCGTCTCGGCAATGCCATAGAGCGCGGCGAACGAGCCGAAGCGCGGGCCGCGCTCCTGGCCGATCAGCACCTGGTAGATCATCTGGAAGAAGGCGCCCGACACGCCGGGGCCACCTTCCGGGCTCTGCTTGGAGTGATCCTGATAGCGTTCGATCCTACGTGCGACATTGAGCGAAGCGTTCTGGATCGCTTCGCCGTTGGCGTCCGTCGGCAGCGCGCCAAGCGCCGTGTCGAGGGCTGCCAGCGCCGCGCGCTCGACCTCGTCGGCGGGGCGGAAGGTCTTCGTCGGCTTCACGAAATCGTCGAAATAGCGGATCGCATGGCCGACCAGCTGGTCGAGCTCGGGATGCGTCTTAGGCGTCACCCCCGCGGTATGACGCGAAATGAAGCCCCACAGCACATCCTTGTTCTGCGCGTTGGAAGCGCTGACCAGGTTGAGCAGCAGCGAGAACGGCACCGGCATGTCGATGGCCGGCGGGTTGCCGTCATGCATATGCCAGACCGGGTTGCCCAGCCGCTCCTTCCAGTCCTGCCGCGGGTAAGCCGCAAGGAAGGTGTAATACTCGTCCACTGCTCTCGGGATGACATCGAAATACAGCTTCTTGGCCTGCCGCGGCCGCTGGTACATATAGAGCCCGAGGCTCTCGGTCGGCGCATAGGTCAGCCACTCGTCGATGGTCAGCCCGTTGCCCTTCGACTTCGAGATCTTCTGGCCGTTTTCGTCGAGGAACAGCTCATAGACGAAATGCTCTGGAGCACGCCCACCCAGGATGTTGCAGATGCGGTCATAGACCACCGCATTGGTCTGGTGGTCCTTGCCGAACATTTCGAAATCGACGCCGAGCGCTGCCCAGCGCATGCCGAAATCCGGCTTCCATTGCAGCTTCACCCTGCCGCCGGTGATCGAAAGAGTGGTCTCGGTGCCTTCATCGTCGAAGGTAATGGTGCCGGCCTTGGCGTCTACATGCTTCATCGGCACGTAAAGCACGCGGCCACTTTTCGGCGAAATCGGCAGGAACGGGCTGTAGGTGGCCTGCCGTTCGGAGCCGAGCGTCGGCAGCATCACCGCCATGATCTGGTCATAGCGTTCTGCGGCGCGCAGCAGCATCGCGTCGAAGCGGCCCGACTTGTAATATTGCGTCGCGCTGGCGAACTCGTRGTCGAAGCCGAACGTGTCCAGGAAGCGGCAAAGCATCGCGTTGTTGTGATCGGCAAAGCTCGCATAATCGTCGCCGAACGGATTGGGCACCGACGACAGCGGCTTGTGCAAATGTGGCTCCAGCGCTGCGCGATCCGGCACGTTGTCGGGGATTTTGCGCATGCCGTCCATGTCGTCGGAAAAGCACAGCAGCTTGGTCGCAACCTTGTCCTGCGTCAGGACGCGGAAGGCGTGCCGCACCATCGTCGTGCGCGCCACCTCGCCGAACGTGCCGATATGCGGCAGGCCGGAGGGTCCGTACCCGGTCTCGAACAGGATGGTTTCAGGAAAGTCGGTGCCTTTGTAGCGTCCGATGATCTTCTTGGCTTCCTCGAACGGCCATGCCTTGCTCTCGGTCGCGGCCGCCAGCAGCTCGGGATTGAGATCGAAGATGTTTGATCCCGCCATGTCACAGTTTTCCAAATAAATCGC
Organism: Mesorhizobium sp. P5_C1; assembly: GCF_054049815.1. Lineage (NCBI taxonomy): Bacteria > Pseudomonadati > Pseudomonadota > Alphaproteobacteria > Hyphomicrobiales > Phyllobacteriaceae > Mesorhizobium > Mesorhizobium sp. P5_C1. The sequence continues at coordinate 9,846 of NZ_JBFULQ010000081.1, forward strand.
CGGTGTTGCCCGAAGCAGGGGTTTTCAACCGGTCTCTAGGCGTGCGTGGCCGGAGCGTCAACGCGTGCAGCGCTTTTTCCTTGCGGTGCCGATACCGCTTTCCTACCTTCGGAGCCCATTCAAGGAGCACAGAATGCCGTTGCCGACGCCGCATGAAGCGCTGATCTACCTGATGGTCATCACCTCGGCTTCCGATCGCGACATGACCGATGTCGAGCTGGCCCGGATCGGCGACGTCGTCCGTTCGTGGCCGGTGTTTGAGGATTTCAACCACGACCGGCTGGTCGGCGTCGCCCAGGCTTGCCAGAAGATGCTGAATGAAAAGGACGGCCTAGAAGGCGTTCTTGCGCGGGTTGCCGAGGCGCTGCCCGAGCGCTTGCGCGACACCGCCTATGCCGCCGCCTTCGAGGTGGCCGCCGTCGATCTCGAAATGCGCATGGAGGAAGTCCGGGTGCTGCAGCTCATCCGGCGTCAGCTTGACCTCGACACCTTGACGGTCGCCGCCATCGGTCGTGCCGCCAAGGCGAGGCTGCGCACCCTGACTTAGGGCGCTGCCTTTCGGGGCCTAGAAAAAGCTGACCGGGAAATAGCGCAGATAGAATTCGGCGAACGTGCCTTTCATCGAGATCTCCTGCAGCGCGTAGTCGAACGCGGCGGCCAGTGCTGGATCGTCCGCCCTGGTGGCGATGGCCATGCCAGAACCCAGGTATTCGGGCGCTAGATACGGTCCGCCGGCAAAGCGGCAGCAGCCGGCCGCATCCGATCCGCCCAGCCAGAAGGCCAGCCGCATGCCGTCGCCGAAGGCGGCGTCGAGCTTGCCGGCCTTGAGATCGGCATAGAGATCTTCCGGCCTGTCGAAGGGGACGATCTGAACGGTGTTGAAATAGTCGCGCAGCATGCGCTCATGCGCCGAGCCGGCGAGCACGCCGACACGCTTGCCGCGCAATTTGTCAAAGACCGGGTCGGTTAGATCCTTGCTCTTCTGCGTGACGAAGCGGGCCGGGAACTGCAGGTAAGAGCGTGAGAAGGCATAGGTCGAGCGCGATTCGGCCGTTGCGGCGATGCCGGCGATGATCGCTTCGCCCTCGCCTTTCTGCAGCGCGCCTTCGAGCTCTGCCCAGGGCAGGGCCTGGATCTGGCATTTGTCGACAATACCCAGCTCGGCGCAGATGGCGCGCGCCAGATCGATATGGAAACCGGACAGTTTTCCCGAGCCGTCAAGGAAATTGAAGGGTGGAAAATCCGTGGTCGTCAGGAAGCGCAGCCGGGGCAGTGCCGAAAGGTCCGGTTTCGGCAGCCGCTCCTTTGCATCCCACAGCACCGGCACCTGCGGCTCAGCGGCGCGCGCGGTACCGGCGACCGACAGCGCTGCGATCAGCAGCGACGCAAGAGCCAAAGACCTCCACTGGAACGCCACGATAAGACTCCGCCGCAGTCGTGTTGGCAGGTTTTGGTACGAAAATGACAAAGGTACAATGCTTTTTGATTTCAACGCGTCAATTTCAGGATATGCTTTAGGGAGTTTGCAAATAGCAGTGGCTGCCTTGGTTGGGGGACCAAGGTGAGAACCACGACCGGAAACATGCGGTTTGCAATCCGTGGTCGGTGGTGAAGTGCAAACGAAGCACGCATCATTGGTCGCAATGCATGAGGCAACATAGGGTTGATGTTGCGATGGGTCAGTTCGATCGCACGCTGGAATTCATAGACCAACTGCAGCACGCCGGAACGGCGGCGGCAGTCTGCGAAACGTTGCTGGGTGTAACGTCGGATTTCGGGCTCACCGCTCTGATGGCGGGAACCGTGCCGCAGCCGGGCACGCCAAGCGGCCAGCAAAAGCAGCATGTGCTTCTGTGCGACTGGCCTGTTGAATGGCTGGAGCGCTATGTGGCGCGCAACTATGTCGATCACGACCCGGTCGTCAGCCACATGAAACAGCTGCAGGCGCCGTTCCAGTGGCGCGAAGCCTCACAGGGCGCCCGCATCGACAAAAGCAGCGGCGAAGTGATGGGCGATGCCGGCGCGTTCAAGTTGCGCGACGGACTGGCCTTCCCGCTGATCACGCTCGACGGTCAGATCGTCATGGTGTCGCTGGGCGGCGAGGCAGTCGAATTGTCGGCGGCCGATTTCGGCCTGGTGTCGCTGGTGTCGACCTATGCGGTCGGCCGCGCCATGCAGCTCCACACGATGGCGAGCAACACCATCGATCACATCGTACTGACGCCGCGCGAACGCGAATGCCTGCAATGGGCCGCCGTCGGCAAGTCCGAGTGGGAGATATCGCAAATCCTCGGCATCTCCGAACATACCTCGGAGAAACATCTTCTTAACGCCAAAAGCAAACTTGGTGCCGTCAACCGGGTTCAGGCGGTCGCCGAAGCGATAAGGCGGGGCTACATTAGTTAGGTCGGCCGTGCCGGCCTAGCAATTCTAGCCTACGCGATCACGCAATTTTCTCATCGAAGCACGGCCGTATCTTCCTCTGAAACCAGGAGATGACGGAATGCTTTTTTCTCTCACAACCCAAGAATTGATGGAACGCCCGGACCTTTGGGAGGCGGTCCATCGCTTGCGCTACAAGATATTCGTCGAGGAGATGGGATGGGAGGACCTCAGGCGCCCCGACGGGCTCGAATGCGACCAGTTCGATCATGACGAGGCCGTCCATCAAATCGTCATAAGGGGCAGTGAAGTCGCGGGCTACCAGAGGCTTTTGCCGACGACGCGGGGACATCTGCTGACCGAGGTGCTGACCGACCTCTTTGAAGGAACGCCGCCCTCCGGACCCAACATCTACGAGTTGACCCGCTATGCGGTCGCTCCAGGTTACCGCGATGGCCGTCGCGGCGTGTCAACCGTCGGCACCGAGCTGATCGCTGGCTTCGTCGAGTGGGGACTGAAGCGCAACGTCAACCAGGTGATCATCGAGTTCGAGCCGATGTGGGTGCTGCGTGCATTGCAACTGCATTTCCTGGCGACCCCGCTGGGTTATCAGCGCACCTATGGCAACCAGCAGGTCGTAGCCACCTTGCTTACGTTCAACGAGCACACGCTCGATGTGGTGCGTTCGCGCCGCAATCATTTTGCTCCCGTGCTGACCAGGGGATACCCCGACATGCTCGGTCAAAGGCGTGCGTCGTGAAATCGGAGACAGTCATGAGCCCCCATCCGCAACCAGAACTCCGCAACCACACGCTAATTGTCACCGTATCGTCGAATGACGGCCGGCCGGTGCTGGACAGAAGAGCCTATGAAAGCCTGGCAAAGACCTTCCATGAAGCCGCCGACAATGAGGAGGTGCGCGTCGTCGTGCTGCGCGGCCTGTCAGGCTGCTTCTGCCTCGGCGGCGATTTCTCCGAGTTCCTCGACGCCACCAAGCACCAGAAACTGATCGCCGCCGTCACCGATCTGTTTCGCACGCTGGCGACGTTCCCCAAACCCATCCTTGCCTGCGTCGATGGCGATGCCGTCGGCGTCGGCTGCACGATCCTGTTCCATTGCGACATGGTGATCGCGTCCGATCAAAGCACGTTCCGGGTGCCGTTCGTCGATTTCGGCCTGGTCCCGGATGCCGCGACCAGCATCCTGGCGCCGCAGAAACTCGGCTATGCCGGTGCTTTCCGCTTCTTCTGCCTCGGCGACACACTTCGCGCCGAGGATGCCAGGGCGCTCGGCCTCGTCGCCGAGATCGTGCCGGGCGGCAGCGTCGAGGACGCGGCCCTCGGCCGGGCGAGACAACTTGTCAAGAAGCCGGTCGCCGCCTTGCTGCAGACGCGCGGCCTGCTCAAGGGCAACACCGGCGCGCTGTGCGACCGTATCGATCAGGAGATTTCGCTTTTCCAGCAGGCGCTGCAGGACGACACCACGCTGCGGCGATTGCAGCGCATAGCCCGGCTGGTGGCTTGAACGGTCCGACCGAAAGGCGCCGATGACGAACGCKCCGCGCGGCCTCTGGCTGCGCGGCGCAAAAGACGTCAGTCTTGCTTTCCCAGAAACGACGGCCCTTCGCCAACGATCTTCTTGTCTTCCTTGCCGATGATGTCGAGATCGCGCCCGTCATAGGGCAGCGATAGGAGGATGCGCCGAATGACCCCGAGYCGCGCGCGCCGCTTGTCATTGGCCCGTATGATGATCCACGGCGCGAATTCTTTGTGGGTGCGCTCGAACATGGTGTCTCGGACCTTGGTGTAGTCGTCCCACTTGGTGATGCCGGCAACGTCGATCGGTGAAAACTTCCAGCTTTTCAGCGGGCTGAAGCGGCGATCGTGAAAGCGCTCGAGCTGCGTCTCCTGCCCGATGTTCAGCCAGAATTTGAAGAAGTGGATGCCCTCATTGGCGATCATCCGTTCGAAATGCGGTGTCTCGTCGAGAAACTGCTCGTGCTGCTGCGGCGTACAAAAACCCATCACCGGCTCGACGCCGGCGCGGTTGTACCAGGAGCGGTCGAAGGTGAGGAACTCACCCGATGTCGGAAAATGGTCGACATAGCGCTGGAAGTACCACTGCCCCTGCTCTGTCGGGGTCGGCTTGGTCAGCGCCACGTTGCGCGCGGTACGAGGGTTCAGGTACTGGCGCAGCACGAAGATCGTGCCGCCCTTGCCGGCGGCGTCGCGGCCCTCGAACAGCGCCATCACCCGTTTTCCGGTCGACTGCAGCCACGCCTGCGCCTTGACCAGCTCGATCTGCAATTTCTCGAGTGTGTCGTCATACTCCTCGCTTTTCATCTTCTTGTCGTAGGGGTAACCGCCGGCGGTCAGCTTGTTGTCCTCGACCCAGTCGGGAAGTACGGGATTTTCAATATCGAACTCCCGCTCCTTGCCGCCGATCCTGATCTTCAGCGGACCCGAAGTCGGCACGGCGGGAGTTTCCTTGGCTTTTTTCATCGAGACGAACCCTTTTCTGCTTCCGGACTCATGCTATTGGGAGCCACTACAGCACTTTTGATTTTGCGCATGATCCTTTCAGAAAATCGATTCCGATTTTCTGGGTCATGCGTTAGACCAGTCGCGCGGAAGTTTCCGTCGCCGGTCGACCGGGTGCGAGGCAAGGGTGCGGGCGCGCGAGCGAATGGCTGACCTGGACGCAGAGCAGAGTGGCATGGCGCGAGGCCTGGCGGTCCGGCTGTGGAGCAGCCGCTGGCTGCTGATCGCCGGTGTCGTCGCGGTTCTCGCTGTATATGCCTTGGCCGCCATATCCGGCTTTGTCGTCTTTGCGGCGCTGGCGCTGCTGCTTGCAGCGGCAATGCTGCCGGTCACCGGCACGCGCCAATCGGCCGAGAGTGCCGCGGCGATCGAGGCAATCGGCCTGCAACGGCTCTCCGGCGAATACCTTGCGGCAGCCGTCGCCGATCCGCTGATCATCTTCGACCGGACCGCCACCATCGTCCACGCCAATGCCGCCGCTTTCGCCGCCTTCGGCGGGATCGCGCCCGGTCTGTCGCTGTCGTTGAAATTCCGGGCGCCGGAAATGCAGGCTCTGCTGGACGGCGTGCTGTCGGGCGATGTCGCCTCTGACGTCGTCGACTATACGGAGAAGCTGCCGGTCGAACGGGCTTACCGGGTGAGTGCCTCCTCGGTCGGCCACGGCACCGATCTTTATGTGCTGGTGTTCAAGGACCAGAGCGAAGCGCGCAGGATCGACCGCATGCGCGCCGATTTCATAGCCAATGCCAGCCACGAACTGCGCACGCCGCTCGCCTCGATCTCCGGCTTTATCGAAACGCTGCGCGGACCGGCCCGCAACGACCCGGCGGCGCGCGACCAGTTCCTGCAGATCATGCAGAGCCAGACCGGGCGCATGGCGCGCCTGATCGATGATTTGTTGTCGCTGTCGCGGCTCGAGATGAAGCCCTATCTGAAGCCGGGAACCGAGGTCGACCTGCGCGAGACGGTCGACAGCGTCATCGATTCGCTCGGACCGCTGGCCAGGGAAAACAGCGTTGTCGTCGAACGGGATTACGCCGACGGCCCGCTTGACGTGCCGGGGGATCGCGACGAGCTCTTCCAGGTTTTCGAGAACCTCCTGGAAAACGCCTGCAAGTACGGGCAGTCGGGCGGCCGCGTGGTGGTGTCGATCGCGCGCGGCGATCCCGGCTCGGAGCCAGGCATCGACGTGACCATCAGGGACTTTGGCCCCGGCATTCCCGAGGAACACATTCCGCGCATCACCGAGCGCTTCTATCGCGTCGATGTCGAGACCAGCCGCACTCAGAAGGGAACCGGCCTCGGTCTGTCGATCGTCAAGCATATCCTGACACGCCACAATGGCCGGCTTTCGATCAAGTCCGAGTTCGGCAAGGGCGCTGCCTTCTCGGTTCATTTGCCGACGCACTGATACTGCCCTAGTTTTCCACGGGACCGTTTCTTTTTTCTGTCATCCGGCTAGCGTATCAGCGGGGATTCGAGGAAACGACTCAAAACAAGACACCCGTGGGAAGGCATTTCGCCATGCAGTCCGTGCATATCATGAGCGCCTATGACGAGGAGCTGAAATATCTGTCGAAGCGCATCGCGGCGATGGGCGGCCATGCCGAGCGTATGGTCGAACAGGCGGTTGCCGCCCTCGTCAATGCCGACCCCGGCCTCGCCCAGAAGGTCATCCGCGACGATGCAGTGCTCGATGAAGGGCAACGCGAAATCGACGACAAGGCGATCATCATCATCGCCAAGCGCCAGCCGATGGCGACGGACCTGCGCGAGATCGTCGGCGCCATCCGCATTTCCGCCGACCTCGAACGGGTCGGCGACCTCGGCAAGAACGTTGCCAAGCGGGTGGGCGCCGTCACCGACGGACGCCAGCCGACCAGCCTGTTTCGCGGCCTCGAAGCCCTGGCCAATCTGGCGCTGACCCAGCTCAAGGAAGTGCTCGACGTCTACGCATCGCGCTCGGTCGACAAGATCGGCTTCGTGCGCGACCGCGACGACCAGATCGACGCCATGTACACGTCGCTGTTCCGCGAATTGCTGACCTACATGATGGAAGATCCGCGCAACATCACGCCGTGCACACATCTGCTGTTTTGCGCCAAGAACATCGAGCGCATCGGCGATCACGCCACCAACATCGCCGAGACCATCTACTACATCGTCACCGGCGAGCAGATGCCGGCCGAGCGGCCGAAGGGCGACAAGACCGACAAGATCAGCCTTTCCGCGATGCCTCCGGTTAATTGAACGGTCGCACTCTCGAACCATCATCCGAATTGCGCTAGACTTTCCAGGCTTTCCTGTATCCTCGTCCGTGGATTTGCTTCGGGAGGTTGTGATGGAAAATGTTCGGAACCTGACTCCGGCGCCTGCGCCGACCTCCGGCATTATCGCTTCCGGCGTCTACACGGCTGGGCGTCGCATCGCCGACATTCCCATCGAGGAGGCCGGCGAATGGGCAAAAAAAACCGGTCATGTCGTCTGGATTGGCCTGCTCGAGCCCGACCGCAACCTGCTGCTTCGCGTCCAGGCGCAGTTTCACCTGCATGAACTGGCGATCGAGGACGCCGAGCACCCGCACCAGCGGCCGAAGATCGAGCAATATGGCGACGCCTTGTTCATCGTCGCCCGCACCGCGCAGCTGATCGACGGCCGGGTCACCTTCGGCGAGACCCATTTGTTCGTCGGCAGCGGCTACATCGTCAGCGTCAGGCATGGCCCGTCCACATCC
>NZ_JBFULQ010000082.1:0-17337 GCF_054049815.1 Mesorhizobium sp. P5_C1
TTTCGAGACCGAGTGAGCGGCCGCGCCTCTCGGCTGATCATCCATCCTTAACCGGCTATTCACCATAAAAGCGGATTCTGTTTTTCCCAGGTACCGCTGGAACCTGCTGGACCGTCGAACATTGCCGCGTTGAAGTTGGTCTCCGGACGTCCGCCGACTGCGTCTGCTGTCGCGGTCGGCGCCGGAATTGCCCGTTGCGCCGCGTTATTTCGCTGGTCGCCCTGCGGCCGAGGAACTTTGGCGGCTATGGACCGTTACTGTGGCGAGAGGACATGTCGCCATGGAACACATTGCTGCATTGTTGCTGGTCATCGGTTGCTCGAACACGATGGCCGACTGCCATGAATTGCAGGTACCGGTAAGCGTTTTCGAAACCGCCGACCAATGCGTCGCCGAACGGCCATTCGCGCTGGGCGACGTGCAGGGGCAGGCTCAGCACATCGTCGCCAAGTGCCTTGCCGTCGATCCGGCGCTGGAAGACGACTACGACCAGATCGTCTGGAACGTTCGCCCGGACGGCACGCTCGACGCTTCCCTGGCAATCTCCAACGTCGTCATGGCATCGAGCGCCCCGCGCCCAGAAAAAGACTATCTTCGCCAACAATAGATTGCAGCAGCAAAGGCGGCCATTTCATGCTAAATGGCTGCTGGAGCTTACCAAAGTGTGGACACAAAGCGAGGAGTGACTCTATGCGGAAGATGATTATTGCCATGATTGCGGTGGCTGCCCTCAGCGGCTGCACCAGCACCGAGAAGGACGTGGTCGGCGGCGGCTTGATTGGCGCCGGCGTCGGCGGCTTGGTCGGTGGCGGCAAGGGCGCGCTGATCGGCGCGGCTGTGGGCGCCGGTTCCGGCCTGCTGGTGCGCAACCTGCGCAACGGCTATTGCCAGTATCGCGATCATCGCGGCCGGATCTACACGGCTCGCTGCAACTAGTTCGGCGATAATCGAAACGTCGATCCGGAGACCGGTCCGCCGGCCTCCGGATTTTCGACGTCTGGACGCACCATTTCTGTTCGCTTGATGAAACGGTTTTCCGTCCGGAATTTTGCGTCAAAACAAGAAGATAGAGCGGCTCTACGTTTCAGTGAAACTGATCTAGCCCGTCAGCGGAATCCTGATCTCCACATTCAACCCATCATCGCGATAATCGCGGTTGATCGTGCCACGCAATTCGCGCGTGACGTTGAGATCGATCAGCTTGGTGCCGAATCCTGTCTTGGCCGGCGCTTCGAGTTTCTTCTGTCCGGTTTCGCGCCAGTTGAGAACCAGCACCCTGTCGCGCCCGCGTCCTTCGAGCGACCAGTCGACCTTGAGCGCCCAATCTCCCTTGAGCGAATTGGCTGAATTGCCGGTTTCGCCATATTTCAATGCATTCGTCGCCAGTTCGTGGAACGTCAGGCCGAGCGCCTGCGTCGTGGTTTCGTCGAGCAGCACCTCCGGCCCCGACAGAAGCTCTTCCGGCAGCTCCTTGCCGAACACCTGACCGAGCTCGATGCGCAGGAGATCGCCAAGGTCTGCCTTCTGCCAGCGCGAGCGCGTCAGCATGTCCTGAGACGCCGCCATCGCCTGCAGCCTGGCCGAGAAGGACGAGGAAAATTCGTTGACGTCAATGGCCCGCGAAGCCGTCTGGCGCGCGATCGCCAGCACTCGGGTGATCGAATTCTTGATGCGATGCTTCATCTCCTGCAGCATCAGGTCTTTTTCGAGCAGGCTCTTTTCCGTCGTCTCATGCAAGCGCGACGCCGCCTCATAGGCCCGCTCCTGATAGCGCGCCACCAGAGCGATGGCGCCCGCCAGCAGCAAGCCGAACAGCCCCAGCATCACCGGAATTGCCCGCGACGACGGCTGCGTGAAGGCGCTTGTCGGTCGAAACAGGACCGTCCATGGTTGGCCGGCCACCATGATCTTGCGGGTGACCAGCAGCCTGTCCCCGAAGGATGACACTGGCGGCGTCTCCGACCGGAACAAGAGATTGTCGCCACTCACAGCGCCGTCATAGATTTCGGTGTTGACCGGCAGCAGCGGCGACCGGCTGAGCGCTATCTGGAACAGGTCCCGTGCCCGAAAAGCCGCGTAGAGGAAGCCGGCCGTGGAGGACCTGGACGCATTGATGACATCGGGAGCGGTTTCGACATTGAGCCGCACGAAGACCAGGAAGCCCGGGAACGTCTGCGCGGCACCCGTGCTCTGGCCGAGCTGCACCAGCGCGCTGGCGTGCTGCTCATCGTCGGACATTGCCTTTTCGATGGCCACGCGTCGCACCGGTTCGCTGAACATGTCGTAGCCGATGGCGGCCTGGTTGGATGGATCCAGCGGCTCGAACATCACGATGGGCGCGCGCCAGGGTTGCGTGGTGTCCGGATAGATCGGATGGCTGACACCAAGGTCGTGCAGCATGTCGCGTTCGACCGCCGCCTCGTCCCCCGTCTTCACCAGCCTGAGAAAGCCGATACCGCGCAAGCCGGCGAAATTGTTGTCGACATCGAGCGCGTTGAAGAACGCCTTGAACTCGTTCTGCGAGATATCGCCGTTGCGGGCATCGAACAGGGCCTGCGTCGACCGCAGCAGCGACAGATGCAAGTCGATGCGGCTCTCGATCCGGTTGAGCGCRTCGTCGGCCGYCGCTTCGAAYTTGATGCGGKMGGCTTCCTGCGTCGCGAAATAGGCRAASCCCGCCATSGTCATGCTGATCAGTGCWACGGCGAYGAACGCGACGATTGGAAAAAGCTTCTTCAACGGATGATGCGGTCCATGGGCAATGTCGGACCTTTATGGGCAAGTCGATGTGCCAACACAATGGCAAGGCCAAGCCATCATGACGGCTGGCACATCACATGACCGGCAACCAGCGGCCAGGCACGGTTCGTCCGGCCAGGGTGGTACCGTAGACACTAGTCCAACCGCACCCAATCTGTGGCTTCGAGCACATAGGGAGCGAACAAGAAATCGCGGATCTCGATGATCCGGCTTTCCGACCAGTCGATCAGGACAAAATGCGCAGGTCTTTCCATCCGGCCGGTGCTGTCGAAGACCAGCATAGCCGGCTTCCCTTCGACAGCGCCGAGGGCGAACCGCCATTTCGTCTCTTGCGCATAGCGCGTGAAATAGATGCCGATTTTGTCGCGCCCCTCCAGTTGGATCCGGTTCACCAGATCAAGCTTCACGTCGTCGGCAAGCATGACCCGGATTGCGTCGAAATCGCCGCTCCGGAACAGATGGACATAAGCGGCGATCTTGCGCCGGTCCGAATCGGACATCAGCGGCAGCCTTGTGTCTTCGGGCGCCTGTGCGAAAAGCCGCAGCGCAGCGCGCCCGCGCTGAAGCGCCGATTTTGCGGCTGTCGGAGAGCACCCTGCTATGCTTGCGATCTCGTCGACCGAATGACCCAGAACATCCTTGAGGATCACCGCGCAGCGCTGAAGTTCGGGTAGCCGCAGAAACGTCTGAAAGCTGATCGCGACGATGTCCGCCTCAGGTATGGGCGCCGCTTCGACGTCTTCGGTAAGCGGGACGACCGTGTTCCGGGATTTGGCGCGCAGGAAATCGAGGCTCGCATTGTGGGCGATGCGGAACAGCCAGCCCTCGAGGTTATCCACTCCAGCGCCCTGGGCTCGCGCGTGAAGGGCCTTGACGAGGGTGTCCTGCAATACGTCCTCGCCATTGACCGCCGATCCCGTCATGCGCGCGCAGTAGCGGTGAAGGCGTGGCCGCAGCGCTTTCAGACGATCCTCGAATTCATTCGCGTTCATGTATCGAGACCTACCGCGCCTGCGCGCTCTTTCGTCGTCATTTTACCCGAGACGAACAAGGAAGAGGGTTCAAACTTCCCTGTTGTCGAAAAGGAACATTTGAACGCCCGAGTCATCAGGCGCAAAAAGGCGGCGATCCGCCCCGGCCGCCTGCCCCTCCGGGCTTGCAAACGCCTTTTCGATCGCCGCAAGGTCGTCGAAATACAGCGTTCCGATCCGGTGAACATTGGAGGGTCCTACCGGCGTTGCGATAGGGCCATTGCTGACTTCGTATTTCCTGAGGCCCGGAAGCTTCTTGGCGAGAGGCACGTGGATTTCGAAGTAATGCCGGTCAAACGCCTCGACGTTCTCCGGTGTCGGGTAAATCACAACCATCCGAGCCATTGTGGTTCTCCTTTGTTGCTTGTGTGAGGCATTCTTACTTGTGTGTTTCGCTCAACACCGCCGAGCCCATGATCGAGTCCAGGCTCGCCAGCTCCAATATCTTCGGGAAATAGGCTTTCATACGCGGATCGCTGCGCATCGCCTCGACGGCTGCGGGGGTCTCCCACTCGGAGTAGATGACGACGCCGGCGCCGTCTTGCGCCACGATCAGCCGGGTCGTCTTCCAGCCGCGGAGCGTGCGGACCACCGTATCGGTGTTCTGCTTCAAGAGCGCGATCAGCGCATCCTGCTTCCCGGGTTCGACCTTAAGCAGATTGATCAAGATGACGGACTCGTCGGACATGGCATGTCTCCTTCTGTTTGGACACACCAAGGACGATCCGACGGGCAGAAACGGATCGAGACGTAGCAAGATTTTTTTGGAAGATCCGCTGGAGTTCTAGGCGGCGATCTTCAGGGCGCCTGGCCCGGGAATGGCGCCAGGCGGGCATTTGCCCAGAATGATCATGCCGAGCACCTCGTCCTGGGTCACATCGGTGGTGCGCGCGGTGCCGACAACCTGGCCGTTCTTCATGACGCAGACCCGGTCGGCAAGCTCGAACACGTCGTGGATGTCGTGGCTGATCAGGAAGATGCCGATGCCGTCGGACTTGAGCTGCTTGACCAGTTCGCCGACCTGCGCCGTTTCCTGCGGACCAAGTGCCGCCGTCGGCTCGTCCATGATCAGGATGCGCGCATTGAACAGGATCGCGCGCGCGATCGCCACCGACTGCCGCTGACCGCCAGACAGCTTGATCACCGGCTCCTTGAAGCGCTGGAAGCGGGGATTGAGCCGGCCCATCACCTTGCGCGCCTCGGCCTCCATCGCAACGTCGTCGAGCGTACCCCAGGCGGTCATCAGCTCACGGCCGAGAAACAAATTGGCGGCGGCGTCGACATTGTCGGCCAACGCCAGCGTCTGGTAGATCGTCTCGATGCCGTATTTCTTGGCGTCGCGCGGGTTGGAGATCGATGCCTCCTCGCCGTTGACGAAGATATGGCCCGCGTCGCGCTTGTAGGCGCCGGACAGGATCTTGATCAGCGTCGACTTGCCGGCGCCGTTGTGTCCGAGCAGCGCCACGACCTCACCGGGGAAAAGGTCGATCGAGGCGTCGTCGACGGCGCGGATGCCGCCAAAGGCGATCGAGATGTTGCGCATGTCGATCAGCGCAGTGCTGGTAGGAGCGGTCTTGTCTGCCATGATCCTTGTCCTCCCCTAGACGCGCTTGCGATAGACGGTATCGAGCCAGACCGCGACGACCAGCACGGCGCCGACGACGATGCTCTGCAGCGGCGAGTCGATGCCGAGCAGCACCATGCCGGACTGCAGCGACTGCATCAGCAACGCGCCGAGCATGGCGCCGAGCACCGTTCCCGAGCCGCCGGCAAGCGAGGTGCCGCCGATGACGGCGGCGGCGATCACCAGCAGCTCGTCCAACGTGCCCAGCGCATTGGTCGACGCGTTGAGGCGGGCCGACGAGATCGCCGCGCTGATCGCGGCCAGTACACCCATGATCATGAACACCTTCATGGTTACCCAGCGGGTGTTGATGCCGGCGAGATTGGCGGCCTCCGGATTGCCGCCGATGGCAAAGACATAGCGGCCGAAACGGGTGCGCTTGGTGATGAAGGTCATGACGATACCGACCGCGACAGCCATCAGCACCGGTATGGCGATGCCGTGGGCGATGAACAGCCCGCCTTCGGGAATGGTGATGCCGTTCTGCTGTGCATACTGGCGCACGATGCCGATTGGCCACGGATAGGAATTGGCGATCCAGACGGCCCCAAGGATGGCAGCGCAACTGACCACACCGAGAAAGGTTTCCGCCCACACGGGGCGCAGTGGAAAGTTGAACCGTTTGCGCTGCGACCGGCCGTTGAGCAACGCGAAAGCCACAGCCACGCAAGCGACGATGCCGATGATCCAGCTGGCGGTGGCGCCGACCGAGCCTCGCGGTCCGCCGCCCATCAGCTGGAATGTAGCGTCGAGTGGCGCGACCGTGCGCCCGTTGGTGATCAGCCATGCCATGCCGCGCCAGACCAACAGGCCGCCCAGCGTCACGATGAAGGCAGGAACTTCGAGATAGGCGATGATGAAGCCCTGGAAGGCCCCGATCACAAGACCGAGCACCACGCCGACGACCAGTGCGATGATCCAGAGCCAGGGATTTCCAAGCTGGAAGCCGATGACGCGAATGAGGAATTCGGCTTGCGCCACACCCATGATCATACCGATCACGCCTTCGACGGAACCAACCGAAAGGTCGATGTTGCGCATGACGATGACCAGCACCATGCCGGTCGCCATGATCGCGACCGAGGAAGTCTGCACCGACAGGTTCCAGAGATTGCGCGGCGTCAGGAAAAGTCCGCCCGACAGGATATGAATGCCGACCCAGATGACCAGCAACGCACCGACCATGCCAAGCATGCGCGTATCGAGTTCGGTCGCCTTGAGGAAGCGTCCGACGGCGCTCAATTCGGACGCACGCGCCCGGTCTGCGGGCGTATTCGCGGCAGGCGTGTTAGAGGCCGTGTCGGTCATGAAGTCCTCCCACCGGTTTGCCGTCTGGCGCGGATGCCGGAAACACGATGCTATTTGCTTTCCGCGATCATTTGAAGCGGAATGCCCCTTGAGAAACGCCGCGGCCCAGGGGCCGCGGCGCTGAGATCGAACCGGGATCCCGTTCGGTTTTAGTTGCAGGCCGCGACGGTGCCGGCGGCGACGCCTGCACAGACTTCGTCCTTCTTGATCCAGCCGGCGTCGATGACGACGTTGAGATTGTCCTTGGTGATCGCGATCGGCGTCAGGAACAGCGAGTTGGTCTCGTTGCCGCCGGGCGTCGTGAACTTCACGGCGTTCGGGATCTTGTCCAGGGCAGTGCCAGCGGCCAGCTGCGAGGCGATTTCGGCAGCGTTCTTGCCGAGTTCGCGTGCGTCCTTCCACACCGACACGGTCTGTGTGCCGAGTGCGACGCGGTTCAGTGCGGCATGGTCGCCGTCCTGGCCGGACACCGGAACCGATCCTGCCAGCCCTTGCGCCGTCAGCGCGGCGACGACGCCGCCGGCGGTGCCGTCATTGGCTGCCACCACGGCATCGACCTTGTTGTCGTTGGCGGTGAGGAACTGTTCCATGTTCTTCTGGGCATTGGCGGGCAGCCAGCCATCCGTATAGGCTTCGCCGACATTCTTGATCTTGCCGCTGTCGATGGCTGACTTGAGCACTTCCATGGAGCCGGCGAACAGGAAATCGGCATTCGGATCGGCGCCCGAGCCCTTGATGAAGACGTAGTTGCCTTCCGGCTTGACCTTGAACACTTCGCGGGCCTGCATGCGGCCGACTTCCTTGTTGTCGAAGGTCAGGTAGAACACGTTCTTGTTCTCGATCAGCCGGTCATAGCCGACGACCGGAATGCCTTCGTCCAATGCCTTCTGCACCGCCGGGCCGATGGCCGAGGCATCCTGCGCCAGGATGATCAGCGCGTTGGCGCCCTGCGAAATCAGGCTCTCGACGTCGGTGAGCTGCTTGCCCGGATTGGACTGCGCATCAGCGGAAATGTATTTGTCACCAGCCGCCTCGATGGCCTTCTTCATCGCCGCTTCGTCGGTCTTCCAACGCTCTTCCTGGAAGTTGGACCACGAAACGCCGATGACCTTGTCCTTCGCCTGCGCGACCGACACCAGCGTCAGCGACATGGCGACACCCGCCAGGATGGCGGCTGTGAATTTTTTCATAATATCCTCCCTGCGCCGCGTATGGCGCGACCAAACTGACCCGTAGGCCGGCACAGAGGCTCTATTTTTTCGAGCCTCGAAAAAATAGTGATCCAACGCCCGAACGCTGTCAACATCGATTCTGATGGATTTTGACGTCTCTCCGAGTTTTTTTCGAGCTCCGGAATAAATAATGACATGATGGTAGGGTTCTGCCAGAATTTGGCTTGGCGCATGTCGCCCCAAAAGTGCGCAGCGGTTTTGGGGCAACGACACGTGCAGGAACAAGTACCTGAAGCGCGTCGCGCTTTCAGGCTTCGCTGATGGCCTTCGGGAGGCACGAAAGGCTGCAGCGACCGGGAGGATGTGAAAAAGCATGTCGGTCGGAATCCGCCACGACGATCTGCGCCGCCGCAACCGGGCGATGGTGATTGCGGCCGTGCGCCGCGCCGGACAGCCGTCCCGCACCGAGATCGCCGCGACCACGGGCCTCAGCCATTCGACCATATCGGCGATCTCCTCCGACCTCATCGGCGAAGGCATCCTGACTGAGAGCAAGCCGAGCGAGGCCGGCTCGCTCAAACGGGGCCGGCCGCAGGTCGGCCTCGGCCTCAATCCGGAAGCGGCGGCGGTGATGACCGTGGTGCTGTCGCTGAACTTCCTCTC
Source organism: Mesorhizobium sp. P5_C1 (assembly GCF_054049815.1). Taxonomy (NCBI): domain Bacteria; kingdom Pseudomonadati; phylum Pseudomonadota; class Alphaproteobacteria; order Hyphomicrobiales; family Phyllobacteriaceae; genus Mesorhizobium; species Mesorhizobium sp. P5_C1. Next base: position 8,559 of record NZ_JBFULQ010000082.1, read on the forward strand.
GGTCGCCGTCATCGACTATGCCGGCCAGGTGATCGCCGAGGAACAGCGCCGGCTGGACACGCTGACCATGTCGCGCGACGCGCTGGTCGGTGAATGCGTTGCCATCGTACGGCGTCGTCTCGAAGACCCCGACCTCGACGTCCGCAGTGTCGCCCGCATCGCGCTGGCGATCCAGGGCATCACTGACACGCGTGCCCGCGCCATGCTGTGGTCGCCGATCACGCCGCACACCGATATCGCCTTCGCCGACATACTCGAGGACGAGTTCGGCATCCCCGCCACCATGGAGAACGACTGCAATATGATGGCGATAGCGTTGCGCTGGCGCGACCCCGAGCGCTACCGCGACGACTTCATCGCCATCCTGTTGTCGCACGGCATCGGCATGGGCCTGGTGCTGAAGGGCGAGCTGTTCACCGGCACTCATTCCTCGGGCGGCGAGTTCGGCCATATGATCCATCGGCCGCACGGCGCGCTGTGCCGCTGCGGGCGGCGCGGCTGCGTCGAGGCCTATGCCGGCAACTACGCCATCTGGCGCAACGCAAGGCAGATGAGTGAGGACGCGGAACCGGTCGCCGATGTCAGTGATGCCGACATGCGCGCGCTGGCGACCGCGGCCCGCGAGAGGGATGGACCCGAGCGCGAGGCCTATCGCAAGGCCGGCGAGGCACTCGGCTACGGTCTCGGCAGCCTGTTCGCGCTGATCGACCCGGCGCCCGTCGCCATGGTCGGCGTCAGCGCCGCCGCCTTCGACCTGATCGAGCCGGCATTGCGCGAGGCGATTGCCCAGACCGCCGGCGGCCAGCATTCGCAATCGATTTCCTTCGACACCGAACCGAACGAACTGCCACTGATCCGCGAAGGCTGCGCCACACGGGCACTGACCTTCGTAGACCAGGAGATTTTCGCGCCCGGCACGCAGGCGAGATCCGGCCTCGGTGGCAAGAACGTTGCGTGAATAACGCGCCGGGATGCGTTGAGATTCAGGTTAGGCCGAGTCGAGAATGGCGGGTTCCGAGAACCGGAACGGAGCGGACATTTGGATCCGTGAGTACCGGAAGCGCAGGAGACTGCCGTTCGCAGGCCGGCATCACCTGAATATCAGCAGATCCCTAATCTTCCCGGATTGCGTAGCCCGCCCCACGAATGGTGCGGATGACATCGGGCATGCGGCCATTGTTGACCGCCTTGCGCAGCCGGCCGACATGCACGTCGACCGTGCGTTCGTCGATGTAGATCGTCTCGCCCCAGACATTGTCGAGCAGCTGGCTGCGCGAGAACACGCGGCCGGGATGGCGCATCATGAATTCGAGCAGGCGGAATTCGGTCGGTCCGAGCCGGATCTCGCTCTTCTTGCGATAGACCCTGTGCGATTCACGATCGAGCACGATGTCGCCGACCTTGAGCACGCTGGACAGCACTTCCGGCTTGGCGCGGCGCAACAGCGCCTTGACCCTAGCCATGAACTCGGGCGTCGAGAACGGCTTGACCAGATAGTCGTCGGCGCCGGTCGAGAGGCCGCGCACACGATCGCTTTCCTCGCCACGCGCGGTCAGCATGATGATCGGCAGCCGCTCGGTCTCGGGACGCATTCTTAGCCGGCGACAGAGTTCGATGCCGGACACTGCTGGCACCATCCAGTCGAGCACCAGCAGGTCAGGCACGTTTTCCTGGAGGCGGATTTCGGCCTCGTCGCCGCGCGTCACCACCTCGACCTGGTATCCCTCGGACTCGAGATTGTAGCGCAGGAGCACGCCAAGCGGCTCCTCGTCCTCCACCACCATGATGCGTGGCGCGATCATCGACTGGTCACCCCTGCCGTCATGCCGCCGGCGCGGACATCGCCGTCTCGTCCTGCTTCGGACGATTGGCGGGCAGCTGCGTACCGGTCAAAACATAATACGCATTTTCCGCGATGTTGGTGACGTGATCGCCGATGCGTTCGAGGTTCTTGGCGCAGAACAAAAGATGCGTGCAGGCGGTGATGTTGCGCGGGTCTTCCATCATGTAGGTCAGGAGTTCGCGGAACACCGAGGTGTACTTGACGTCGATGCGCTCGTCGTCGGCGCGCAGCTTCGCCAGCGCCGCGGCGTCGCGCGCCGTATATTCCTCGATGACGCCCTGCACCTGGATCAGCACCAGCTGCGCCATTGCGTCGATGGAGTGCGACAGGTCGCGCGGGGTGACGCTGAGGCCGACGGTGCCGACGCGCTTGGCGATGTTCTTGGCAAGGTCGCCAATGCGCTCGAGGTCGCCGGCCATGCGGATCGAACCGACGACATGACGCAGATCGTCGGCCATCGGCTGACGCTTGGCGATCAGTGTGATGGCGCGGTCGTCGAGCTCGCGCTGGCGCGCGTCCATGATCGCATCGTCGGAGACGACGCGCTGCGCCAGGGCGTTGTCGGAATTCAACAGCGCCTTGGTGGCGCCGCCGACCATCGAGCCGGCGAGGTCGCCCATGTCGCGGATCAGCCTGCTGATCTGTCCGAGATCCTCGTCGAAAGAAGCGACTGTGTGTTCGCCCATGATCTTAGTCCTCGTATGCCTGAGCTCAGCCGAAGCGGCCGGTGATGTAGTCCTGCGTGCGCTTCTCGCGGGGCGACGTGAAGATCTTCTCGGTGCGGTCGAACTCGACCAGTTCGCCCAGATACATGAAGGCCGTCTGCTTCGACACGCGCGCCGCCTGCTGCATGTTGTGGGTGACGATGACGATCGTGTAGTCGGCTTGCAACTCGTCGATCAGCTCTTCGATCTTGGCGGTCGACAGCGGGTCAAGCGCAGAGGCCGGCTCGTCGAGCAGGATGACTTCCGGCTTCACCGCCACGGTGCGGGCGATGCAGAGTCGCTGCTGCTGGCCGCCGGAGAGGCTGAGGCCGCTGGCGTTGAGCTTGTCCTTGACTTCGGTCCACAGTGCGGCGCGCTTCAGCGCCTGCTCGACACGGCCGTCCATCTCGGACTTGCTGATCTTCTCGTAGAGCCTGACGCCGAAGGCGATGTTTTCATAGATCGACATCGGGAACGGCGTTGGCTTCTGAAACACCATCCCGATCTTGGTCCGCAGCAGGTTAAGGTCCTGCGAGCGGTCGAGAACGTTCTGGCCGTCGAGCAGCACCTGGCCCTCGGCGGTCTGCTTGGGATAGAGCTCGTAGATGCGGTTGAAGACGCGCAGCAGCGTCGACTTCCCGCAGCCCGAAGGTCCGATGAAGGCGGTGACGCTGCGCTCGGGCAGCGACAGCGTGATGTCCTTCAGCGCCTTGCTCTGGCCGTAGTAGAAGTTGAGGTTCTTGACCTCGATCTTGGCCTTGCCGGCAATTGCCTCGGCGGCGATCGTCATGTCTGGAGACAACATCTGGCTCATTTGTCCTCTCTGCGTCCGGTCAGGCTGCGAGCAAAGATGCTGAGCGCGAGAACCGTCAATGTGATGATGAGTGCACCGGTCCAGGCCAGTTGCTGCCATTCCTCGTAAGGGCTGAGAGCGAACTGGAAGATGGTCACAGGCAGGCTGGCCATCGGCGCGTTGAGATTGCTCGACCAGAACTGGTTGTTGAGCGCCGTAAAGAGTAGTGGCGCCGTCTCGCCGGAGATACGGGCGATCGACAGCAATATGCCGGTGACGATGCCGGAAAGGGCGGCGCGGTAAGCGACCGACTTGATGACCACCCAGCGCGGCGCGCCGATCGCGGTGCCGGCCTCGCGCAACGCGTTCGGCACCAGGTTGAGCATGTCCTCGGTGGTGCGAACGACGACCGGGATGACCAGGATAGCAAGCGCGACAGCGCYGGCGATCGCCGAGAAATGCCCCATCGGCCGGACCATCAGTTCGTAGACGAAAAGGCCGATGATGATCGAGGGCGCCGACAAAAGGATGTCGTTGATGAAGCGCACCACGGTGGTGAGCTTCGAAAAGCGTCCGTATTCGGCCATGTAGGTGCCTGCCAGCACGCCGATCGGTGTACCGACGACGACGCCGATAATGGTCATCACGATGCTGCCGTAGATGGCGTTAAGCAGGCCGCCGGCATCGCCGGGCGGCGGCGTCATTTGCGTGAACACCGCAAGATTGACGCCGGACAGGCCCTTGTAGAGCAGCGCGCCGAGGATGAGCGCCAGCCAGGCAAGTCCGATGCCCGCGGCGGCGACGCACAGCGTCATCATCACGGAATTCTTCCTCTTGCGGCTCTGATGAAGCGATGTGGCTGTCGACATCGGTCAGGCTCCCGTGCGGGCGTCAATGCGCATCAGCATGTAGCGTGCGATGGCGAGGATCAGGAAGGTGATGACGAACAGGATCAGGCCGAGCGCCACCAGCGAAGAGGTGTAGAGATCGCCGACGGCTTCGGTGAATTCGTTGGCGATGGTCGCGGAGATCGTCGTTGCCGGCGCGAACAGCGAGGTGCTGATGCGGTGCGCGTTGCCGATGACGAAGGTCACTGCCATGGTTTCGCCGAGCGCGCGGCCGAGGCCGAGCATGACGCCGCCCATGATGCCGATCCTTGTGTAGGGAATGACCACGCGGCGGGTCACTTCCCAGGTCGTGCAGCCGATGCCGTAGGCGGACTCTTTCAGCACCGGCGGCACCGTGTCGAAGACGTCCTTGGTGATCGAGGTGATGAACGGCAGCACCATGATGGCAAGGATCAGCGACGACGTCAAAAGGCCGATGCCGTAGGGCGGACCGGCAAACAGGCTGTTGAGGCCGGGAATGCCATGGAACACGTTGATGATGAAGGGCTGCACGGTCGTCTGCAGGAAGGGCGCCAGCACGAACAGGCCCCAGATGCCGTAGATAATCGAGGGGATGCCGGCGAGCAGCTCAACCGCCATGCCGATCGGACGCCGCAGCGGGCGCGGGCAAAGCTCGGTGAGAAAGATGGCGATGCCGATGCCGAGCGGCACGGCAATCAGGATGGCGATGGCGGACGTGATGATGGTGCCATAGATCGGCGCCAGCGCGCCGAATTTCTCGGTCACCGGATTCCAGCTTTCGCTAGTCAGGAAGGAGAAGCCGAAGGTCGACAGGGCTTGCCAGGACCCGGCAAACAGCGAGATCGCAACACCGCCGAGCAAGACCAGCACCAGTATGGCTGCGGCACGGGTCATTCCGTGGAAGATCGCGTCGGTCAGCGCGAAACGTCTGACAGTCGCGTCGCGCGAACCTCGAATGGCTGGCAAGGCTTCCTGGACACCACTCATGTGAAGCTCGGCTTTTTTGAGTTAAGGGAAAAGGAGCGCCGCGGCGCGGCGCTCCTTCCAAGGGACGTTATTCGCCGACGTAGACGGGCTTGCCGTCAGCCTGGATGTCGGCCTTCCACGAAGCCTTGATCAGGTCGACGACGCTGTCGGGGATCGAGACGTAGTCGAGACCCTTGGCGGTTTCCTTGCCGTCCTTGTAGGCCCAGGCAAAGAACTTCAGCGCTTCGCCGGTCGCGGCAGCATCGTCGGGGGACTTGTGGATCAGCACCCAGGTCGAAGCAGCGATCGGCCAGGTGGTATCGCCGGGTTCGTTGGTGATGATGACGTTGAAGTTCTTCGCGCCCTTGAAGTCGGCATTCGAAGCAGCCGAGCCGAAGGATTCGAGCGACGGCTCGACGACCTTGCCCGCGGCATTCAACATCTTGGAGTACGACAGGTTGTTCTGCTTGGCGTAGGCATACTCGACGTAGCCGATGCCGCCGTCGGTCTGCTTGACGGTGTTGGCAACGCCTTCGCTGCCCTTGGCGCCGACGCCGGTCGGCCATTCGACGGCGGTGTCCGAACCAACCTTGTCCTTCCAGTCGGGGGACAGCTTGACCAGATAGTTGGTGAAGTTGAAGGTCGTGCCCGAGCCGTCCGAACGGTGGACGACGGCGATCGCCGTCGACGGCAGGGTCAGGGTCGGGTTCAGCGCCTTGATCGCGGCGTCGTCCCAGGTGGTGATGGCGCCAAGGTAGATCTGCGCGATCGTCTTGCCGTCAAGGATGAGTTCGCCCGGCTTGACGCCCGTCAGGTTGACGATCGGCACGATGCCGCCCATCACCATCGGGAACTGCACGAGGCCGTTCTTTTCCAGATCGGCATCTGACATCGGCTTGTCGGTGGCGCCGAAGGTCACGGTCTTGGCGATGACCTGCTTGATGCCGCCGCCCGAACCGATCGACTGGTAGTTGAGGCCGACGCCGGTGTCTTTCTTGTAGGTGTCGGCCCACTTGGCGAACACCGGATAGATGAAGGTCGAGCCGGCGCCGGAAAGGTCCGCGGCCATGGCTGCAGAAAGGGTGAAGGTAGACGCTGTGGCCATTGCAATCGCAACGACCGCTGAGCGGATGAAATGTCTCATGTGGCCTGCTCCTGTTCGGAAGATGGTCTCTCGGCGCCATCCTCTCGGCGCCCGCTGAGGCCAATAGCCTTCGATTATAACAGTCGCATGACAGTTTCATGTCACCCCGGTAACGCGTCATCAGGGCGGGGAAAATGCCGGCCGGCCGGCGCTTGCTGCGGAAACCGGCTTTGTGCCCGGAATCAGGCACTTGCGCCGTTTCACACCGAGAGCGACCCGCGGTTTCGCGATCGACGCCTCGGCAAAGAAAATCCGGACGGGAACGCGTTGCTCTCAGCCATTTGTCGTGGCCGGGCCATCGCCGAAAACAGGTCCGTTGGGGTAGGTTGACGCTGTCTCATGCCGGCGGTCGCTGCTCCCGCCCGTAACTGGAGAGCGGAATTTGAATGTGGCCATTGTCTCGACTGGGCGTCGCCTTGGATATGGTGCGATCGCGCCATAGTCTTGCCTCAGCGGGGGGTCGCGAATCTCCGCCGAGTCCCCGCTGAGGCAAGCCGGATGCAACGCCGGCCTTACCCGGCGTTGCGCTGAGCCTGGCGGCTGGCGCCGACCCAGCGCTCGACCTTCTCGAGCAGGGCCCTTGGGCTGATCGGCTTGGGCAGGTAGTCGTCCATGCCGGCCTCCAGGCAGCGTTCGCGATCGCCCTTCAGCGCATGAGCGGTGACGCCCACGATCGGCACATGCGTGCCGGTTTCTTCCTCCAGCCGGCGAATGGCGGCGGTGGCTTCGAGCCCGTTCATCTCCGGCATCGAGACATCCATCAGGATCATGCACGGATTGAGCCGGCCGAAGGCGTCGAGCGCCTTGCGGCCATTGCCGACGATCTCGAAACCATAGCCGGTCTCGCCGAGAATCTGGGTGAACACCATCTGGTTCACCTCATTGTCCTCGGCCACCAGGATATCCAGCCTGTCGCCGCCGGCCGTCGCGGGCGGCCGGGGGCGAACCAAAGGCGGCTGCAGCAGCGCCCGTTGTTCCGACGCCGCCGACGGCGGTGGCCGCACAACCTTGCCTGGAGGAATGTCGGCTGCCGGCGGCTGGGCGTCGGCCGTGTTGTGGCGATGTCGCTGGATCGTCGCAACCAGCGTTTCCAACAGCACCGATGACCGCGCCGGCTTGATCAGCTGCGCATCGATGCCGAGATCGCGATAGCTGGTGTTGGCGAGCGACTGGTCGACCGAGGTCAGCATGATGATCGGCGTGCCGGCAAGGCCGGCGGTGTTGCGCACGATCCGCGCCATTTCGGCGCCGCTCATGCCCGGCATCTGGTAATCGAGCACGACGCAGTCGACCGGCACGCCATAGGCGGCGGCCGCGATCAGCACCTTGAGACCCTCGGCGCCGCTTTCGGCCGCGCAGGAATCGAACGTCCACGATGTCATCTGTTCCGTGAGGATGGCCCGGTTGACGGCATTGTCGTCGACGATCAACACGCGCGCGCCGGTCACGTCGACAGGCGTGATGCGTTGCCCGTTCTGCTGTCCGGCCCTCGGCAGCGTGACGGTGAACCAGAAGGTCGAGCCCTTGCCCTCGGCGCTCTCGACACCGATGTCGCCGCCCATCAGCTCGACGAGCCGCGAGGTGATGGCAAGGCCAAGGCCGGTTCCCTCGTGCCGCCTCGTCGACGAGGTGTCGACCTGGCTGAATTTCTCGAACACGAGTTTCAGCTTTTCCTCGGGGATACCTATGCCGGTATCGGTGACCGAGATCGTCAGTTTCGTCCCGGTCGGAACTCTTTCGCCGGTGACATCGACCAGCACATGGCCTTCATCGGTGAACTTCACCGCGTTGCCGAGCAGGTTGGTGACGATCTGCCTGATGCGGCCGACATCGCCCACGAACAGGCTCTCGAGACGAGGCTCGATGCGCACGATGAGCTCGAGATCCTTCTCCTTGGCGCGTGTCGACACCAGCGTCGCCACATCCTCGATCGCCTCGGCAAGGTTGAACGGCGCCGGATCGAGCACCAGCTGGCCGGCGTCGATCTTGGAGAAATCCAGGATGTCGTTGATGATGGTGAGCAGCGCGTTGCCCGATTTGACGATGATGTCGGTGAACGTCTTCTGTTTCGAGTTGAGGTCCGATTTGGCCAGCAGTTCGGCCATGCCGAGCACGCCGTTCATCGGCGTGCGGATCTCGTGGCTCATATTGGCGAGGAATTCCGACTTGGCGCGGTCGGCGAGTACGGCGCGCTGCCGTGCCTCGCGCAGTTCGGCCTCGCGCGTCTTCAATTCGGTGATGTCGGTGGTCGATCCGATCAGGTAGAGCGAACCGTCGGAGGCGATCATCGCGCCCTTGCGGGCGAACTGATGCCTGACGCTGCCGTCGGCCAACGTCACAGTCTCTTCGACCTCCTGGGTTTCACCGGTGCRCAGCACCGCAAGGTCGCTGCCGACAAAGGCTTCGCCGTCCGGCCCGAAGATCTCGATGTCGGTCTTGCCGATCGCCTCTTCCTTGACG
>NZ_JBFULQ010000083.1:0-17120 GCF_054049815.1 Mesorhizobium sp. P5_C1
GGGCCGCAATCTGACGATCCTCGACACGGACATTTCCGAGGCGGCGTGATCAGGCCGCCGATCCACTGGATCCGGCCCGTTAAGAAAATCCTAACCCTGTTCACACTCGGTTGCGCCGTTTACCCGGTTTTCGCTGCTTTGCGGGTAGCCTGGCACAATACTGGCTTCTGCCGCGATGCATGTGCCGTTCCGGGACCCGTCGTTCAGGTAACGCCATGCGCCGTCGAAGCCCCCACCCGAGAGACCAGCCATGAGTTTCTTCATCAAGAAAATATCCCGCCGCACGATCGTGCAGGCGTTGATCGCACTGCCTGCCCTGTCCCTGTTCCGCACGCTGCCTGACGCCGATGCCTCGCATGCTGATCCAAACCGAGCCGACCCGACACGGGCCGATCTGAACGAGATCGTCGAGATCAATGGCTGGATCCTGAAGCGGAGCGATCTGGCATGATCTTCGACAGCTACGATGCGTTTCGCGCCGCGAATTTCCCCGCCAAGGTCTGCATCCTCGGCTCCGGCCCGGCCGGCACCACCATTGCCCGCAAGCTTGGCGCCGCCGGCATTCCGGTCGTGGTGCTGGAGGCCGGCTCGCGTGAATTCAGCGACGAGTCGCAGGATTTCTACCGTGGCACGACGGTCGGCGATTTCTACTTCGATCTCGACGTCACCCGGCTGCGGTTCATGGGCGGCAGTTCGAACCACTGGGCGGGCTGGTGCCGCGTGCTCGACAAACAGGATTTCGAGCCTAAGGCTTGGGCGCCCGACACGGGTTGGCCGATTCGCCGCGCCGACATCGAACCCTATCTGCCGGAAGTGCACGATATCCTCGAACTTCCCGGTTTCCGGCCGGACGTGCCGGTCTCCGACGACATTCGCTGGGTGCAGCTGATCAAGAGCCCGGCGGTGCGCTTCGGCGAGAAATTCGCCGACGAGCTCGACAAGAGCGGGAACATCGCGGTCGTGCTCAACACCTACGCCACTGAACTTGCCGGCGACGGCAAACGCGTGACGGGCGCCAGGCTGTGGTCCAACGGGCAGGATGCCGGCGCCTTCAGCGCGGACTATTTCATCGTCTGCACCGGCGGACTGGAGAATTCGCGCCTGCTTCTGTGGTCGAACCAGCGCTCGAACGGCGGCGTCGTGCCGAATGCGACGGCGCTTGGCCGCTACTGGATGGAGCATCCGACCTTCGAGGGCGGCAATGCCATCCTGGCCGACTATGGCGAGTTCGAGGTCGATGCCGTCAACGAGGTCTTCTTCTCGCCGACGCTTGCCGCCATGGAGCGGCTACAGATCATGAATTTCGGCATCAGGCTGATCGAGACGCCGTATCCGGGCGTCAAGAGCCTGATCGCCGACCTCGCCTGCACGGCGCCAGACATGGCCGAATGGATGTCTGCCAAGCTCAGCCAGAATCTGCGATGCGCGGCCCAGCTCTATGTCGCCTGGGAACAGGCGCCGCTGGCCTCCAACCGGATCGAACTGTCGACGACCGATGTCGACCATGCCGGCGTGCCGCGCATCGAGCTGCACTGGAAGAAATCGGAGCTGGAACACCGCACCCTTCTCGAAGGGCTTAGGCTGTTCGGCACGACGCTGATCGAGAAGAATCTCGGCCGGGTGCGCATTGCCGACTGGATCACCAATGGCGGCGACTACCCGACCAACGACGAGACGGCGGGCCATCATCATATGGGTGGCACGCGGATGGGCACCGACGTCACCAAGAGCGTTGTCGACGCCAACTGCAAGGTGCACGGCATGGACAATCTCTATGTCGGCGGCTCCTCGGTGTTCTGCACGTCGGGCGAATGCAATCCGACGACGACGATCACCGCGCTGGCCTGCCGGCTGGGTGACCATCTTGCCAAGGTGGTCGCCGTCTGACGGTTCCATGAGTCGGCGCCAGTTGATGGCGCCGGCTGATGTTCGGCATATCTCAGAAGCCGTAGACCGCGATGCGCACCAGAACCGCGGCAGCGGCCAGCGCCACGAGCAAAATGCCAAGGCCGATGGGGGACCCCCATCCGTACCATTCCATGGCCAGCTTGGCATATTTGAACTCTTCCTCATGCGAGAGGGGCGTACGCTGTTGAATCAAGCTCATTTTTTCACTCCATGATGGCGGCCGGCTCTTGCCTTGTGGGCGCTGCAACCGCATATTGTTGAGATAGTCTAAATGTTAGACAGATTGATAGTTAGATGATCGAAATAAATTCGTCAAGCGAGAATCGGACCGAAATGACGACGGCCATCGGCCTTGCCATCATGCAATGGCAGGACGCGACGCAGGCCTATGACGAGGCGGTGGGGCTGAGGCTGGGGCTGAACATGGCCGAACGCCATTGCATCGGCCTGCTCCATGGCGGCCCGCAATCGGCCGGCGCGATCGCCACCGCAACCGGGCTGACGCCGGCCGCCGTGACAGCGCTGATCGACCGGCTGGAGGCGCGCGGGCTGCTGACGCGCACGCGCAGTCTCGAGGACAGGCGCAAGGTGGTGATCGAGGCGACCGAGGCCACGCGGGACCTGTCGGCGCGCTACTACGGCACTATTGCGCGGGAAGGCGAAAAGGTCATCGCGACCTTCAGCGACGCTGAGCTCACCACAATATCGCGCTTCGTCAACGCCGCCCTCGACCTGCAGCGCGCCCAGCTGGCGCGGCTAAAGGCCGAGGGGTCGGACAACCCTGGGCGATAGGGTGCGATGTGTTTGGCGGCGTTACTGCGATGTCGGCAGGCAACGGGACTATTTCGGCTGGACCCCATAGGCGACAAGAAACGCCCCCACTGAGGCATCCGCGTGCCGTTCCAGTTCGGCCTTGGAGCGCCGGTTGCTTCCCGTGAACATGGCTTCATTCATGGGGATCCAAAGAAGCATCCCAAAAAAGTGGCTGGCTGCCAGATAGGGGTCACTGGTCTGTATCAGCCCTCGACTGGTGAGCTTTTGAAAGCAGGAAGCCATTGAGCCAAGCATGCGCTCGAAGCCCTTTTCGTACCAACTGCGGCCAAGCTGCGGCATTCGATCCGCATTGGCGATGATCAAGCGCCGCAGCTTCAACAACTCTTCATCCATGAGCGTCGTTATCAAACATCGAGCAAGCTGCTGCAGGCCACCTTCCATGAATTTCGCCTCGGAAAGCAGCGTCGTCACGGACTCGATGACATCGTTGGCCTGGGTAGCGGTTGCAAGAACGACTTCGCCGAACAGCGTCTCCTTGTCGGTGAAATGCTTGTAGACGGTCTGCTTGGAGGCCCCCGCCCTGGTGGCGATTTCCTCCATGCTGGTCCCGTCATAGCCCTTGCCGATGAACGCCGCCGTGGCCGCCTGGATGATCTCACGATCCTTGCGTGCCGATCTCGTCTCACCGTCGATTTTCATGGTGACCTCCTGACCAGTACTAGACGGTACCGTTCCCGCATGATAGTCGTGAAAACGGTACTGGACTGACTAGTACCTGTCAACGAAGGCAAGGCTTAGACCGATGACCAAGATGATCTTCAYAAATCTGCCGGTGCGCGATCTGCAGGCAGCGACCAAGTTTTATCTCGCGATCGGCGGCACACTAAATCCGCAGTTCTCGAACGACCAGGCCCAGTTCGATCATGTTCTCCAACTCGATTGGGGTGATGCTGCTGACGCACCAGCACTATGGCCAGTTCACAACGCGTCAGATCGGCGACGCCAGGCGTGACAGCCAGATGCTGATCGCACTCACCGCCGGCAGCAAGGACGAGGTCAATGCCACAATCGAGAAGGGCGTGGCGGCAGGCGGCCGCGCCGATCCCAACCCTGCGCAGGACCTCGGCTTCATGTTCAACCGCCACATCGAGGACCCCGACGGCAACGTCTGGGAGTTCCTGTGGATGAACCCCGCGGCCATGCAATAGCCAGCGGGATCAAAGCGTCCAAAGCGCGTCGCGTCGACACGGATTCATGCGACGCGCTTTGTGTTTCATGCAAGTCGTTCCCGGCCGAAACAATTCTCCCGGATTTGTTTAGACCGTCGCCGGGTCGAGCGCCGGCTGGCCCTTGCGGCGCGCGACGATCGCCTCGAAATCGGCAGTCTGGAAGGCATCGCGCAAGGCGTCGAACGACGGGAGCACGAAATAGGCGCGCTGGAATTTGTCGATCTCGTAGCCGGTGCGCATCACCGTTTCGAGGTCGAACGGCACGTGGTGGGCGTCCTTGCCGTCGACGGCGAACTGCAACTCGGTGAACGACGACATCAGGCCGGCCCCAAAGGCCTTCAGCTGCTGGCCGTTCTCCTGCATCAGGCCATATTCGGCCGTGTACCAGTAGAGCCGGGTGATCATCTCGTCGCCGCCCAGCGCAATGATGTCGCCGGCCTTGCGGCCATACATCTGCATGAAGTCGGCAAACACCGGCTGCGACAGCACTGGTACGTGGCCGAAGAAATCATGGAACATGTCCGGCTCGACGATGTAGTCGAGCTCCTGCCTGGTCCGCAGCCAGTTGGTGACAGGGAAGCGGCGATTGGCGAGATGGTCGAAGAAAGGTGCGGCGGGAATGAGACCCGGCACGGCGACGATCTCCCAGCCGGTCAGCTTGCGCAGCTTGGCGCTGACGTCCTCGAAATCGGGGATGCGGTCGAGCAGGCCGAGCTTCTCGACGCCGTCGAGATAGGAGTGGTGGGCGAGCTTCCGCGTCAGCTTGGTCTGGCGGTCGCACAGCGTGCGCCACACCGCCTGCTCCTCTGTGCTGTAATCGTAACCCTGCGCTACTGTGAAATCGGCACGGCAGACCGAATAGTCGCCGCGCAACCCTTGCGCCGCACAGTCGCGGGCATATTCGGCAACGCTCATCGTCGTCATGGTTCTTCTCCCTGCAAGTCATGAATGGCGGACGTGCCGAAAGGATAACCGGATCTGCCGAGGCAAATCGGTTTTGATGATGGCTCGAGCGCGATATTCGGGATAGCATTCACTCCAGAAACGCTTTCATGGAGTGAAAATGCCTCAATTCGATGATTTCGAGATCAGGATGCTCGAGGTCCTGCAGCGCGACGGGCGCAAGCCGGTGTCCGAGCTGGCGCAAGAGATCGGGCTGTCGACGACCCCATGCGCACGACGTTTCGAGGCGCTGCAGGAGGCCGGTATCATCAAGGGTTTTGCCGCGGTGATCAGCCGCCGCGCGGTCGGCCTGATGGTCGAGGTGTTCATCCAGGTGCGCCTTGTCAGCCACAGCGACGGCTCGCCCGAAAGCTTCATCGCCGCCGTGCAGCGCATGGACGAGGTATCGTCATGCTGGACGATGACCGGCGACCACGATTTCCTGCTGCACGTCATGGTGCCGTCGGTCGACGAGCTCAATGCTTTCGTCATGCACCGGCTGATGCGGCTCGACGGTGTGCGCGACGTCCACACCCAGCTGGTGCTGCAGAACATCAAGGGCCCCGGCCACGTGCCGCTCGGCCACCTCAGGCGGTAATGGTGCCTGCCCTGCCCATCCCTGCGGAAAAGCTGCACGCAAACTGCTGAAACAGGCCAATCGGGCGTCCATATCGCCGGCCAACATCCGTGGACCAACTGCCGGAGGTCCGCCATGAAAATCGTCCTGATCAATCCACCGCACACCGCCATCGGCAGCCGCGTGCCGGACGATCACCTGCCACCGCTCGGCCTGTTGGCGCTCGGCGGCCCGCTGATCGATGCCGGCCATGAGGTGCGCCTCGTCGACGCCGAGTTCGGGTCGATGCCGCTCGACATGGTGGTGCGCAATGCCCTGGACGATGACCCCGATTTCGTCCTGATCGGCCATTCCGGCTCGACCTCGGCGCAMCCGACCGCCTTGCTGATAGCCGGCATGATCAAGCAGCGCGAGCCGGCGACCATCATCATCTATGGCGGCGTGTTTCCGACCTACCACTGGGGCGACATCCTGGCTGAAACGGACGTCTTCGACTTCATCGTGCGCGGCGAGGGCGAGGCGACTGTGGTGGCGTTGGTCGAGGCGCTGGAAATGCACCAGCCGCCTGCAAGCGTGGCGGGCATCGCCTTTCGCGACGATCTGCGCCGTCCCTTCGCCACGCAGCCGGCAATGACCATCGCCGATCTCGACGCCTACCGTGTCGGCTGGGAGTTGATCGACCATATCAGCTACAGCTATTGGGGCGGCAAGCGTGCCGTGGTCATGCAGTTTTCGCGCGGCTGCCCGCATCTGTGCAATTATTGCGGCCAGCGCGGCTTCTGGACCCGCTGGCGGCATCGCGATCCGGTGAAATTCGCCAAGGAGATTGCCTGGCTGCACCGCGAGCACGGTGTCGAGCTGATCAACCTTGCCGACGAGAACCCGACCGTATCGAAGAAGGCCTGGCGCGCTTTTCTCGACGCCATGATCGCCGAGAACGTGCCGGTGCTGATCGTCGGCTCGACCCGTGCCGACGACATCGTACGCGATGCCGACATCCTGCATCTCTACCGCAAGGCGGGCGTCATCCGCTGGCTGCTCGGCATGGAAAACACCGACGAACAGACGCTTGCATTGATCCGCAAGGGCGGCAGCACCTCATCCGACCGCGAGGCGATAAGGCTGCTGCGCCTCAACGGCATCCTGTCGATGGCGACCTGGGTGGCCGGCTTCGAGGATGAAGGCTTTCGCGACCTGTGGCGCGGCTTTCGCCAGCTCATCGCCTACGATCCCGACCAAATCCAGGCGCTTTATGTCACGCCGCATCGCTGGACACCGTTCTTCAGGATCGCGCGGGACCGCAAGGTAATCCAGAAAGATGCCCGCCTGTGGGACTACAAACACCAGGTGCTGCAGATGACGCGGCTGAAGCCGTGGATGCTGTTTTTCAGCGTCAAGCTGATCGAACTGGCGGTGCAATCGCGGCCGAAGGCGCTGGCGCGCATCCTGTTCCACAAGGACCCCGAGCAGCGGCATTCGATGCGCTGGTACACGCAGATGGGGCGCCGCGTCTGGTTCCGTGAGGTCTGGGGATTTCTGGTCCGTGACGGCCGGGTGAAAGACGGCCCGACGCTTGCCGAGTTCTGGGGTGCGCCGCAGGACGCCGAGGAGCAATCGATGACCGTTCGACATCAGGCGCGCAAACCGGCTTTGCCTGGGATCGGGGTCTCACCGAACGCCTGACCGCTCGTCTCTTGGATTAATATACGCAGCGTATGCGTATTGACATACGCAGCGTATGCACCCACATCAACATACGGGACGTATGTCAATAGCCGTCCCGCGCAGTGGAGCGCAGCGATCCAGGAACCCGAAGCCTTGCGAACGACCCTCGCCCTGCCGGCGAAGCCAATTCGCGACGCCCGGAGGTCGGGGCTGCCTTGTTTGAAATGGAGTGAACTATGACCAAACGCGACGCGATCTTCCCAGCCGGCCGGCAGGCTCTCTACGAGATCAACCGTTACTCGGCGGCGATCCGCTCGGGCGACTTCCTGTTCGTCTCTGGCCAGGTCGGCAGTCGCGAGGATGGGTCGGCCGAGCCGATCTTCGAAAGGCAGGTCCAGCTGGCTTTCGACAACCTCGCCGCGGTGCTGAAGGCCGCCGGCTGCACGTTCGACGACATCGTCGACGTGACCACCTTCCACACAGATCCGGCCACGCAATGGGCAGCGATCGACGCCGTTCGCCTGAAGGCGTTCGGCGAACCGCCCTACCCGAACTGGACCGCGGTGGGCGTGAACTGGCTGGCGGGCTTCGATTTCGAAATCAAGGTCATCGCGCGCCTTCCGCAGCCCGCCTGATCGATTGGCGGCAGCGGAAGACCAAAGGGCGGCTCAGGGCACGATCAGCGTGCCGGCGCCGTGTTCGGTGAACAGCTCAAGCAGCACCGAATGCGGCGTCTTGCCGTTGAGGATAACGACGCCTTCGACGCCGCGCTCGATCGCCTCGATGCAGGTTTCGACCTTGGGGATCATGCCGCCCGAGACCGTGCCGTCCTTGATCAGCGCCTTGGCCTCGGCCACGGTCAGTTCGTCGATCAGCTTCTTGTTCTTGTCGAGCACGCCGGGCACGTCGGTGAGGAACAGCAGGCGCGTTGCCTGGCAGGCGCCGGCAATGGCGCCGGCGAAGGTGTCGGCGTTGATGTTGTAGGTGTGGCCGTCGCGGCCGGGCGCCACCGGCGCCAGCACCGGGATCATTTCGGAGCGCGCCAGAAGGTCGAGCAAGGTACGGTCGACCTCGACCGGCTCGCCGACGAAGCCCAGATCGAGCACGCGTTCGATGTTGGAGTCCGGATCGATCATCGTCTTGCGCGCCTTTTCGGCGAAGACCATGTTGCCGTCYTTGCCGCACAGGCCGATCGCCCATTCGCCCTCGGCGTTGATCARCGCSACGATCTCCTTGTTGATCGAGCCGGCSAGCACCATYTCGACGATCTCGACCGTCTTCTGGTCGGTGACGCGCAGGCCGCCCTCGAACTTGGATTCGATGCCCATCTTGGCCAGCATGGCGCCGATCTGCGGGCCGCCGCCATGGACGACGATCGGGTTGACGCCCGATTGCTTCAACAGCGCGATGTCGCGCGCGAAAGCCTTGCCGAGCTCGATATCGCCCATGGCGTGGCCGCCATATTTCACCACGACCGTCTTGTGCTCGTAGCGCTGCATGTAAGGCAGCGCCCGCGAAAGCAGGGCGGCCTGCATTTCGGCGGTGGCGGTGATTTCCGTCATCGGCGTGGTTCCTGGCTTTTGGTTTTGTGCATGTCGTCGTCCCAAAACTGCTGGGCACTCTTGGGCGACATGCACTTKGTTTATGCATGATGCATCAGGTAAGGACGGCGGCGTCTTAGCGGGAATTGGGGCCAGCCGCAAATGGCTTTGCTGTCATATTCGAGCGCCTCACGACGTCGTCATCATGACGGCACGCTCAGCGGCGCCCTGCGGCCCAACCAACCCGAGATCTTCTCCATCTGCGCGGCAAGCGACAGCAGTGTCTCCTCGTCGCCCGGCCGGCCCACCGCCTGGATGCCGAGCGGCAGGCCGGCATCGGTGACATGGACCGGCAGCGCGATCGACGGCTGGCCGCTGACATTCTGGATCGCCGGCCAATGGGTGAACCCGAGGCTCTTGTCCATCAGCTGGCCGAGCAATGGCTTCAGTTTCAGCAAGGCGGTGAGATGAAGCTTGTCGAGCAGGTTCTCGATGAGTTCGTCAGCGCCTTTCGGGTCCATGGCGCCGCAGGCGAGCGGCGGGTGGGCGATGATCGGCATCAGCACCGCATCATATCGCGCTGTCTCCGCGATCAGCTGTCGCGAGGTCGCATGCAGCCGCTGCAGGCCGGCATAGATCTCGCCGGCCGACACCAATTCACCGAAGCGGGCGAGGATGCGCGTCGCGCGCTCGATGTCGCCCAGAACGGAACGGCCGACACGCAGCGCCTCGGCCCGCATCGTGCCGGCGACGGCAGAGGCCACGCCGGTGGCAAAATCGGCGAAGAAATCGCGCCCGATAAAGGGCAGATCGATATCCGCGACCGTATGGCCGCCCTCGCGGGCCAGCGCCACCGCCACGTCGAGCGCGACAAGCGTCTCGGCCGAGACCGGCAGGCCGAGCGGCGACTTGCGGTACACGGCCAGCCTGAGCTTGCCGGGATCGCGCGCGGCAGCTGCAACGAAGCTGCCCTTGGGCGACGGCGCCGCATAGGGCGTCAAAAGATCTGGACCGTGGGTGAGGTCGAGCAGCAGCGCGCAGTCGCGCACCGAGCGGGTGAGCGCATGGTCGACGACCATGCCGTACCAGCTCTCGCTCACCAGCGGCGTCAGCGGTATGCGGCCGCGCGACGTCTTCAGGCCGACAAGCCCGGTGCAGGCGGCAGGCACCCGGATCGAGCCGCCGCCATCCGAGGCATGCGCCACCGGCACGACGCCGGCAGCGACCAGCGCCGCCGCACCCCCGGATGAGCCGCCGCTGGTATGGCCGGTGTTCCAGGGATTGCGGGTGATGCCGAAGGCCTTGGATTCGGTCATCAGCCGAAGCCCGTATTCCGGCGACGTCGACGTGACGATCGGAATGAGGCCGGCGGCGAGGTAGCGATCGGTCAGCACCGAATTGACATCCGCCCGCCATGCCGGAATACGGCTGCCGCCATGCGTCGCGACGCCCTTGATGGCGATGCCGAGATCCTTGATGGCAAAGGGAATGCCGGCCAGCGGCAGCGAGCGGTCGACGGTCTTCGCCTGGGCCCGCGCGGCATCATAAAGCGGCTCCGCCGTGGCATTGATATCGGGACGGGTGGCCTCGGCGCGGGCGATCGCCGCTTCGGTCAGCTCGATTGGTGAGACCTCGCCCTTGCGAACCAGGTYGGCAAGGCCGGTTGCATCTTGGGCCCACAATGTATGTTCAACCGACATGCGCGTTTTCCTCACAGTGGGAAGACAAGCTAGCCAGTGGCGATTTCATTGGCAATCGACGGGCAGATCCGGGCCGGCAATGCGGCAAAGTCTGGCGTGCACAAGGCGATTTCCGTCGTTGCAAATACGTTTCAATCCCCTAACTTGCCTGCATGACGCCGCAGGACATCACCAAGCTGATCGTCCGGACTTCGATGAAGGATCGGGCTGCGTTCGATCTGCTCTACCGGCAGACCAGTGCGAAACTTTTCGGCGTCTGCCTTCGTGTATTGAACGACCGGGGAGATGCCGAAGAAGCCCTGCAGGAAGTCTTCGTCAAGATCTGGACGAAGGCGGACCGTTTTGCCGTCTCAGACTTGAGCCCGATCTCCTGGCTGGTGGCGATCGCGCGCAACCACGCGATCGATCGCGTCAGAGCGCGACGCAAGCCCGGCCTCGATATCGATGCCGCGCTCGACGTGGCCGATCCGACGCCAGGGCCTGAAGCGATGGTGGTGGCGGGCGGTGAATCCGAACGCATCCATCATTGTCTCGACGAGTTGGAAAAGGACCGAGCGGCGGCCGTCCGTGGCGCCTATCTCAAGGGCGAGAGCTATGCCGAACTGGCGGAGAGGCATGGCGTACCGTTGAACACGATGCGTACCTGGCTGCGCCGCAGCCTGTTGAAACTCAGAGAATGTCTGGAAAGATGACGCTGGCGGAAGACAACGGACCGGAACGTGGAGGCGACGACCTGCTCGCCGCCGAATACGTTCTCGGCGTGCTGCCGGCGGAGGAGCGGCAGATCGCGTCCAGGCGCATC
The DNA here is from genome assembly GCF_054049815.1 of Mesorhizobium sp. P5_C1. Classification (NCBI taxonomy): domain Bacteria; kingdom Pseudomonadati; phylum Pseudomonadota; class Alphaproteobacteria; order Hyphomicrobiales; family Phyllobacteriaceae; genus Mesorhizobium; species Mesorhizobium sp. P5_C1. Next base: position 11,139 of record NZ_JBFULQ010000083.1, read on the forward strand.
GATGCGGAGACCGAGTTCGCCCGTCTTGTCGACAGCTGGGAGGTCTCGTTCTCGCCGCTGGCCGCCGCCTACCCGGAAATCGAGCCGCCGGCTTCGGTCAAGGCTGCGATCGATCGCCGCCTGTTCACGTCCACCGCGGCCGTGACCACGCCCACCGAATCGCGCGGCGGGCTGTGGTCCAGCCTGGCCTTCTGGCGCGGCCTCGCTGCTGCGGCGGTCGCCGCTTTGGCGATCTACATCGCCGTGCCCACCCTCAACCCGCCGGTCGAGCAGCCGCAGGCGCGCCTCGTCGCCTCGCTGGCCGCCGAAGGCAGCGATGTCAAATATCTCGCCGTCTATGACGCCGCGCATCACGAGGTCGGCCTGTCGCATGTCTCCGGCGAGCGTGCCGCCGGCAAGGACTTCGAGCTGTGGATGATCGAGGGCAAGAACCCGCCGGTCTCGATGGGCGTCATCCCGACCGGCGCCACTGCGCATATTGTCGTCTCGCCGGCTGCCCAGCAGAAGCTCGCCCAGGGCGCGGTGCTCGCCGTCAGCCTCGAGCCGGCAGGCGGTTCGCCGACCGGCCAGCCGACCGGACCGGTGGTCGCGGCGGGCGATCTGAAGAGCATCTGACCGGCTTTATCGCTGACATAGAAGACTTTCAGTCTATTTTTCGCATATGACGTCTAACCGCGCCAGTGAGTGGACAAAACGTATTGTGTGAAAATCACCCTGCGGTGCAAATAAAAATAAAAAATCCCGATGTTTCTGAAACTCCCGCATTTGTATCCCGTATCTCCTCGCGTCCCCAAAGATGGGAAGAGAAAAACCCGAGGAGTTTGACATCATGCGTAAATACGCCACCCTTTTGCTTGCCAGCGCGATCGCTGTTTCGGCTCTTGCCACTGCGGCCTATGCCGAAAACCCGATGGTTGGCGGCGCTGCCATGTTTGCCAGCAAGACCATCGTCGACAACGCCGTCAATTCGAAGGACCACACGACGCTGGTCGCCGCGGTCAAGGCGGCCGGCCTTGTCGACACGCTGCAAGGCGCTGGTCCGTTCACGGTGTTCGCGCCGACCAACGACGCCTTTGCCGCGCTGCCGGCCGGCACGGTCGAAATGCTGCTCAAGCCCGAGAACAAGGACAAGCTCACCAAGATCCTGACCTGCCATGTCATCGGCGCCAAGGCGATGGGGGCGGACGTCGCCGCGATGGCCAAAGCCGATGGCGGCACCCACAAGGTCAAGACGGTTGGCGGCTGCGAACTGTCGCTTAAGGCCGACGGCGGCAAGGTCACCGTGACCGACGAGAACGGCAACGTCGCCAATGTGACGATCGCCGATGTCGAACAGTCCAATGGCGTCATCCACGTCATCGACAAGGTTCTGCTCCCCAAAATGTAAAAAGGGGGGCGAAGATGTAACAAGGGGCCTGCTGCCGACGAAATTGCAGCAAGGGCTCTCCGTCGATTGCATGGTCTCGCTCCCGTGACCCGCAACCGGCCCGCGCACTCCGCGCCGCCCACGTTCAGATGTGGAACGGCGCGGAGTGTTCGTTCGAGGGCCACCGTCACCGGCTTTTGATTTCCGCCTGGCGGTATAGTTTGGCAAAAGAGACGACAGGAGGAACTGGTCATGAACCGTCGCGACTTTCTTTTGAGCGGTGCCGCCGCCATCGGCGTCGCCGGGGCTGCCGCAACGATGCTGCGCATGGGCAAATCACAGCCCGCACAGGCTGCCGAAACCTTCGAGGTCACCAAGACCGATGCCGAGTGGAAAGCCATCCTGTCGCCGGCCGCCTTCGACGTGCTGCGCAAGGAAGGCACGGAATATCCCGGCACCAGCCCGCTGCTCAACGAACACCGCAAGGGCATCTTTGCCTGTGCCGGCTGCGACCTGCCGGTCTATCCGTCCGAGACGAAATTCGATTCCGGCACCGGCTGGCCAAGCTTCTGGCAGGAGATTCCCAAGGCCATCGGCACGACCGTTGACAGGTCGCTCGGCATGACCCGCACCGAGGCACATTGCCACCGCTGCGGCGGCCATCTCGGCCACGTCTTCGATGACGGCCCGGCGCCGACGGGCCTGCGCCACTGCATCAACGGCGTGGCGCTGACCTTCAAGCCCGCCACGGCCTGACATATCTCTTTTTGACGCAATTCCTGTGCTCTAATCCGAATACGAAAAACTCCGGGCTTGCGGCCCGGAGTTTTTTTGCGCGGTCAGAGCTTTTCGGGCGTGGACTGGAGGAGCTTCCCGAAACTGCTGTCCACGTTTGGTATCAGTGGCCGCCACCGCCGCCGCCGGCCGCAGCCGGCTTGCGGATCAGCATGGTGAACAGCCCGAGCGTCGCAAACAGCACCGTCAGCAGGAAGAACACGTCCATGAAGGACAGCAGCGCGGCCTGCTGCTGCACCATGCCCGACAGCTTGGAGATCGCCGCGCTGGTCGCGTCGAGGCCGGCGGTCTGCTCGAAATTGAGCGTCATGTTCTGCAGCTTTTGCTGCGCGGCGGCACTGCCCCACTGCACGTGCTCGGAGAGCCTGGCGTAGTGGAACGCGTTGCGGTCGATCAGCACGGTGTTGATGACGGCCAGGCCGACGGCGCCGCCGAGGTTGCGGGTGAGATTGAACAGGCCGGACGCATTCTTCAACCGGTCTGGCGGCAAGGTGCCGAGTGCCAGGTTGTTGATCGGCACCATGCACAGCATCATCGAACAGCCGCGCAGGATCTGGGGAATGAGCAGCTCATAAAAATCCCAGTCGGCGGTCAGATGCGTCATCCACCAGGTTCCGGTGGCGAAGCCGAAGAAGCCGACCATCATCATCAGGCGCGGGTCCATCTTGCTCGACAGGATGCCCGAGACCGGCGCGGTGAGGAACATCGCCAGGCCGCTGACGAACAGCGCCTCGCCGATCATCATCGAATCGTAGCCGCGGATGCGCCCGAGGAACACCGGATAAAGATAGGTCAGGCCATAGAGGCCGATGCCGATGACGAAGGAGAACAGTGAGCCGAAGGCAAAGTTGACGTTGGTGAACGCCTTCAGGTCGACGATCGGCTCCTCGGCGGTGAACACACGCCAGAAGAACAGCACGGCGCCCACGGTCATGACGATGGCGCAGATGAATACGCCCTGGTCCTGCAGCCAGTCGTTGTTCGGGCCTTCCTCGAGCACATATTCCATGCAACCCAGGAAGGCGGCCATCCCGGCGAGGCCCCACCAGTCGAACTTGCTGAACAGCTTGAGATTGGGCTTGTCGAAGTCGATCAGCGTCCAGGCCGCCGTCGTCACCAGGATGCCGGGCACGACATTGATGAGGAACAGCCAATGCCAGGACATGGCATGGCTGATATAGCCGCCAACGGTCGGGCCGATGGTCGGCGCCAGCGTCGCCACAAGGCCGATCATCGGCGAGACCACGGCGCGGCGCGACGGCGGGAAAATGGTGAAGGCAGCGGCAAAGACGCTGGGGATCATGCCACCGCCGATGAAGCCCTGGACGGCACGGTAGACGATCATCTGGTCGATGTTGGTGGCGGTCGCGGCCAGCGCGCTGGCCGCGGTGAAGCCGGCCGCCGAGATCGTGAACAGCACGCGCGTCGACAGCATCCGGCTGAGGAATCCCGACAACGGGATCATCACCACCTCGGCGATCAAATAGGCGGTCTGCACCCACGGGATCTCGTCGGAACTGGCGCTCAGGCCAGCTTGAATCTCGGCCAGCGAGGCCGAGACGATCTGGATGTCCAGGATGGCCATGAACATGCCGAACACCATCGCCAGGAAGGCGATGACGCGCCGCGTCGAGATGGTGTCAGGCACGGCCGGCATCGCCGGCAGCGCTCCTGCTGTCAGGGTTGCGGTGGCCATGGCATTGCTCCCCGGCGGCCGCTCAGTTCGAGGCCGTAGGCGCGGTACGGCTGTCGACGGCGACGACGACACTCAAGCCGGCGCGCAGCCTGCCGCTCTTCAGCACGTCGGCCGGCACATCGATGCGGACCGGGACGCGCTGCACGACCTTGGTGAAATTGCCGGTGGCGTTTTCGGGCGGCAGCAGCGAGAACACCGCACCCGAAGCCGGTGCCAGCGACGAGACGGTTCCCTCGAAATCCTGGCCGTCGGTCGCATCGACCGAGATCTTGACCTTCTCGCCGGGAACCAGCCGGGCAAGCTGCGTCTCCTTGAAGTTGGCGACGATGTAGAGCTTGTCCATCGGCACGATGACGGCCAGCTTCTGGCCGGGGCTGACGAGATCGCCTTGCTCGACCGAGCGGTTGCCGACGACGCCGTCATAAGGCGCCTTGAGCACGGTGAAGGAAAGATCGCGGGCGGCCTTGTCGCGGCTGAGCTGCAAGGAAGCCAGCGTGCTTGCCGATTCGGCGCGCTGCGCCTGCAGCACGCCGATATTGGCCTGTGCCGCGGCGATCTGCGCGTCGGCGCCGACAAGGGCGGCGTTGGCCTGCTGGACCGCCGTCTGGGCATCGTCCAGCTGTGCCTGCGTGCCGACATGCGTCTTGAGCAGTTGCGAGGCGCGTGCCTCGACCTTCGTCGCATTGTCGGCGGCGGCCTGGTCAGCGACCTTCTGTGCCTGCGCCTGCTGCAGCGAGGCGCGCGCCGCTTGGGTCTGAGCGTCGATACGGTCGAGCGTCTTGCTCAAGGTGGCGATCTGCGCCTCGGCCTGGGCAACGGCGATCTTGTAGTCGCCGTCATCGACCACAAGCAGGGGGTCGCCAGCCTTCACCGACTGGTTCTCGCTCACCTTGACCTGATCGACATAGCCGGAAATCTTGGGCGAGATGAACGCCATGTCGGCCTGGACATAGGCGTCGTCCGTCGAGATCATGAAGCGACCCGTGGTCCAGTAGTTGTAACCGTACCAGGAGGCGGCGCTCAGCAAGGCAACGCCGATGATCGGCAGCAGAAACGAGCGCACCGAGCGCTTCTTCTTGGCTGGTGCTTCCACCGGCGCGCTGATGGCGGGCTGGAAAGGCACTTCGGGTGCTTCCGTCGCCGGAGCGACCTTGGCATTGGGGAAAGGACGGACTTCGGCTGTGGCTGGCGCGTTCGAGGACATGACATCTCTCTAAAATAAAGCTATAATACTGAACCGTTCGGTTCGATCCGGCCGTTGACATAGCGCGGAAACAGGACCATATCAAGTGCAATCGAACCGATTGGTTCGAATTATTTTCGAGGTGTGACTTTTATGGTTGAGACCCAGCCTAACGTCGAAACCGACCCGTGCGGCGACCTGCTGGACCATGTGCGCCGCGGCCGCCCGGCGGCAGGCCAGGACCCGGTCAAGCGCAGCCAGATCATCGAGGGCGCCCGTCGTGTGTTCATCGACAAGGGTTTTGAGGCTGCGTCGATGAACGACATCACGCGCGAGGCCGGCGTCTCCAAAGGCACCATCTATGTCTACTTCGCCAACAAGGAAGAGCTGTTCGAAGCGCTGATCGAGGAAGAGCGCGGCACGATCTTCAAGAACATGTATGACGTGCTTGATAACGCCGACGACCTGCGCGAGACGCTGGTGAAGTTCGGCAAGGTGCTTGCCCTCAAGATCACGTCGGCCAAGGTCATCCAGGCGCAGCGCACGGTGATCGGCGCATCCGACCGGATACCCGAGCTCGGCGCGCGTTTTTACGAACGCGGTCCCAAACGCGGCCATGACAAGGTCGCGGCCTTTCTCGATGCCGCCATCGAGCGCGGCCTGCTGCGGATCGACGATGTCGATCTTGCCGCCTACCAGTTCACCGAACTGTGCCTGGCCGGTCTATTCCGCCAGTGCATCTTCGCCTACCGCACCAAAGCCCCGGGCCAGGATGAGATCGACCACATCGTCAGGTCCGGCGTCGGCATGTTCCTGAAGACCTACGGCACCGAAAGCCTCGCCGCGGAAGAAAGCCACCAGACGATTGCAATCGAGGCCAGACCCTAGCCACCATTCGCGGCCAACACGATCGCAGCCTGCAACTCGTCGAGGCCCTCGGCC
>NZ_JBFULQ010000084.1:0-17038 GCF_054049815.1 Mesorhizobium sp. P5_C1
CGCTGATGCTTGGCATCGATATGCGCCAGCACCCATTCCAGATACGGGTCGATGAACGACCAGGCGCCCATGTTCTTGGGCTCTTCCTGGCACCACACCATCTCCGCATTGCGGAAACGCGACAGTTCCGTAATCAGCGCCTTGGCCGGGAACGGATAGAGCTGTTCGACGCGCAGCAGGTAGATGTCGTTGATGCCGCGCTTCTCGCGCTCCTCGTAGAGGTCGTAATAGACCTTGCCCGAGCACAGCACGACGCGGCGGATCTTCGAATCCTTGGTGAGCTTGATCGCCTGGTTGGGAAGCAGCTGGGCATCGTCCCACAACAGCCGGTGGAACGAGCTTTCTCCCGAGATTTCCGGCAGCGTCGACACCGCCCGCTTGTGGCGCAGCAGCGACTTCGGCGTCATCAGGATCAGCGGCTTGCGGAAGTCGCGCTTCAACTGCCGGCGCAGGATGTGGAAATAGTTAGCCGGCGTCGTGCAGTTCGCCACTTGCATGTTGTCTTCGGCGCAAAGCTGCAGGAAGCGCTCGAGCCGGGCCGAGGAATGCTCCGGTCCCTGGCCTTCGTAGCCATGCGGCAAGAGGCAGACGAGGCCCGACATTCGGAGCCACTTGCGCTCGCCCGACGAGATGAACTGGTCGAACACCACCTGGGCGCCGTTGGCGAAATCGCCGAACTGCGCCTCCCACAAGGTCAGCGCCTTCGGTTCGGCCAGGCTGTAGCCATATTCGAAGCCCAGCACCGCCTCTTCCGACAACATCGAGTTGATGACTTCGTAGCCGGCCTGCGCCGCCGACAGATTGTTGAGCGGGATGTAGCGGGTCTCGTCGCGCTGGTCGTAGAGCACGGAATGCCGCTGCGAGAAGGTGCCGCGTTCGGAATCCTGACCCGAGAGGCGGATCGGATTGCCGTCGAGCAGGATGGCGCCGAAGGCCAGCGCCTCGGCCGTCGACCAGTCGATGCCTTCGCCGGAGTCGATCGCCTGGCGGCGGTTCTCGAGGAAGCGGATGATCGTCTTGTGCGCCTCGAAATCCTTCGGCACCTCGGTCAGCTTCTTGCCGATTTCCTTCAGCGTCTTGACCGGCACAGCGGTCTTGCCGCGCCGCTGTTCGTCCTGGTTGTCGGCCGTGCGCAGGCCCGACCAGGCGCCGTCCAGCCAGTCGGCCTTGTTGGGCTTGTAGCTCTGGCCGACTTCCCACTCGGATTCCAGATGCGCCCGCCAGTCGGCCTTCAGCTGGTCGAGTTCGGCCTGGGTGATGTGGCCCTCGGCGATCAGCCGGTCGCCATAGATCTGCACCGTCGTCTTGTGGGTGCGGATGTTGCGGTACATGATCGGCTGGGTGAAGGCCGGTTCGTCGCCCTCATTGTGGCCGAAGCGGCGGTAGCAGAACATGTCGACCACGACCGGCTTGTGGAACTTCATGCGGAATTCGATCGCCACCTTGGTGGCATGCACCACGGCTTCCGGATCATCGCCATTGACGTGGAAGATCGGCGCTTCGATCATCTTGGCCACATCAGATGGATAGGGCGACGAGCGCGAGAAACGCGGATTGGTAGTGAAGCCGATCTGGTTGTTGATGATGAAATGCAGCGTGCCGGCAACGCGATGGCCGCGCAGGCCCGACAGGCCGAGGATTTCGGCGATCACGCCCTGGCCGGCGAAGGCGGCATCGCCATGCAGCAGCAGCGGCAGCACCTTGGCGCGCTCTTCCAGCGGCACGATTTCCTCGCGGCTGCGGCCGAACAGATAGTCCTGCTTGGCGCGCGCCTTGCCCATCACCACCGGATCGACGATTTCCAGGTGCGAGGGATTGGCGGTCAAGGACAGATGCACCTTGTTGCCGTCGAACTCGCGGTCCGACGAGGCGCCGAGATGGTACTTGACGTCGCCCGAGCCCTCGACCTCGTCGGGGGCGGCCGAACCGCCCTTGAACTCGTGGAAGATGGCGCGATGCGGCTTGGCCATCACCTGGGAGAGCACGTTCAGCCGGCCGCGATGCGCCATGCCGAGCACGATCTCCTTCATGCCGAGCTGGCCGCCGCGCTTGACGATCTGCTCCAGCGCCGGGATCAGCGATTCACTGCCATCGAGGCCGAAGCGCTTGGTGCCCTTGTACTTGACGTCGATGAACTGCTCGAAGCCTTCGGCCTCGACCAGCTTCTGCAGGATCGCCTTCTTGCCGGTGGCGGTGAAGGAAATCTCCTTGTCGGCGCCCTCGATGCGCGCCTGGATCCAGGCCTTTTCCTCCGGATCGGAAATATGCATGAACTCGACGCCCAGCGTCGAGCAATAGGTGCGCGTCAGGATCTCCAGCATCTGCCGGATGGTGCCGAATTCGAGCCCGAGCACATTGTCGAGGAAGATCGGCCGGTCGTAGTCGGCGGCGGTGAAGCCGTAATTCTCTGGCGACAATTCGTTGTAGTCCTCGAGCGGCTTGGCGATGCCGAGCGGGTCGAGATTGGCGTGCAGATGGCCGCGCATGCGGTAGGCGCGGATCATCATGATGGCGCGCACCGAATCGCGCGTCGCCTGGTGCACATCGGCGTCGGAAAGGATGATGCCGTTGGTGACCGCCTTGTCCTTGACCTTCTTTTCCAGGTGCTTCTCGACGATGCCCCAGTTGCCGTCGAGCGCCGACACCAGTTCGCCATTGGCCTGCAGCGGCCAGGAGGGCTTGGCCCAGGAGGCGCCCTTGGCGTTCTTGCGCACATCGCCCGCGTCGTCCTTCAGCCCGGCGAAGAACTCCTGCCATTCGGGATTGACCGAAGCTGGATCGTCCTCATAGGCGGCGTAGAGCGCGTCGATATAGTCGGCGTTGCCGCCATAGAGGAAAGAGGTGAGCGAAAATTGGTCGTTGGCCTGATCTTGTCTTGCCATGTCTCTATCGAAGCCTTGGCTTCGTCTCCTTGTCAGAGCGAATAGTGAGTAGCGAATAGCGAGTAGGGATTTTCCCCAGGTCGCGCCGTTACTCCGTTTCCTATTCGCTATTCACTACTCGCTACTCACTTAACCCTTGATCGCCTCGACCAGCGTCGTGCCCAGCCGCGCCGGCGAGGGCGAAACTCTTATCCCGGCCGATTCCATCGCCGCGATCTTGTCCTCGGCGCCGCCCTTGCCGCCGGAGATCACCGCGCCCGCATGACCCATGGTGCGGCCGGCCGGCGCCGTGCGCCCGGCGATGAAGCCGGCCATCGGCTTCTTGCGGCCACGCTTGGCTTCGTCCTTGAGGAACTGCGCGGCGTCTTCCTCGGCCGAACCGCCGATCTCGCCGATCATGATGATCGACTTGGTCTCGTCATCGGCGAGGAACATCTCGAGCACGTCGATGAATTCGGTGCCCTTGACAGGGTCGCCGCCAATGCCGACGGCGGTGGTCTGGCCGAGGCCGACATTGGTGGTCTGGAACACAGCCTCATAGGTAAGTGTTCCCGAGCGCGAAACAACGCCAACCGAGCCCTTGCGGAAGATGTTTCCCGGCATGATGCCGATCTTGCATTCGTTGGGGGTGAGCACGCCCGGGCAGTTCGGGCCGATCAGCCGCGAGGTCGAACGGTCGAGCCGCGCCTTGACCTTGATCATGTCCATCACTGGGATGCCTTCGGTGATGCAGATGATCAGCGGGATCTCGGCCTCGATCGCTTCCAGGATCGCTTCGGCGGCGCCCGCCGGCGGCACATAGACGACCGAAGCGTTGGCGCCGGTCTTTTCCTTGCCCTCGGCGACGGTGGCGAAGATCGGCAGGCTCTCGCCCTTCGAGCCGGTCCAGGTCTCGCCACCCTTCTTGGGATGGATACCGCCGACCATCTTGGTGCCGTGATAGGCCAGCGCCTGTTCTGTGTGGAACGTACCGGTCTTGCCGGTCAGGCCTTGCACCAGCACCCTGGTGTTCTTGTCGACGAGAATGGACATGGTGGCCCTTTTTCTTAGAAATCGTTGATCGAGGAAGGTGAGACACGGCTGTAGACGCCGCTCACCATGTCTTGCCAGACATCGCTGCCGGCCGGTTGGAACTGCAGTCGCATGCGGTAACTGTCATTGCTGTCGAAATCGTAGGTCACCCGGGCTGACCCGCGCGGCGACGAGCGTAGCAGCGTCAGCGTATTGCCATCCCAGGTGCCTGTTGCCGGTGCGGTCGGCACAAAGCCCATCGAGTCGAATTGATGCATGGTTACGACGCTGCTTTGCTGGTCGAAGCCGAACACGCTGTGCGCGCCGAACGACACCGTGCCGTCGCGGCGCTGGCGATAGCGCTGCACCACGAACAGGCCGCCAAATTCAGCCACGGCAACTGCTTCGGCCGTCGCTGTGGCGGCATCTGTCCATTGCGTGGCCGCCACATCTTCCTCGCCACGCCAAGTGCCGACCAGCGCTTGCAGGCGCTGGTGGTCGGACGAGAGCGAAGAGAAGGAGGCCGCGTTCATGGTCAGAGCCGCTTCAGGTCGGCGACGGTGAGGTCGCTCTTGGCGTTGCCCGTGTTGAGCGTCGTCGCCGGCTCGAACATCAGCACCACCGGTTCCTTGCTGAGCGAACGCGGCCGGTGCTCGACGCCGCGCGGCACGACCATGAAGTCGCCCTCGCCGAGCTCGACCGGACCGTCGCGGAAATCGATGGCAATGCGGCCGCGTAGCACGAGGAAGGCTTCATCCTCATTGTCATGCGCGTGCCAGTCGAAGACCTCGCCGAACTTGGCGACTTTCGCCTGGCTGTCGTTGACGTCGCCGGCAATATGCGGATCGAAGACCTTGTTGATCTTTTGATCCGCCGCCTCGACCAGGTTTATCTTGCGCGGAGGCACCGGATCAGCCCTTCACCGCCGCCACGATCTTCTTGGCCGCGTCGTCGAGATCATCTGCCGACACCACGTTGAGGCCGCTGTCGTTGATGATCTTCTTGCCGAGCTCGGCATTGGTGCCTTCSAGGCGCACCACCAGCGGCACTTCCAGGCCGACTTCCTTGACCGCGGCAATCACGCCCTCGGCGATGATGTCGCACTTCATGATGCCGCCAAAGATGTTGATCAGGATGCCCTTGACCGCCGGATCCTTGGTGATGATCTTGAACGCCGCCGTCACCTTCTCCTTCGACGCACCGCCGCCGACATCGAGGAAGTTGGCCGGTTCGGCGCCATAGAGCTTGATGATGTCCATCGTCGCCATGGCGAGGCCGGCGCCGTTGACCATGCAGCCGATATTGCCGTCGAGCGCGACATAGGCGAGGTCGTATTTCGACGCCTCGATCTCCTTCTCGTCCTCTTCGGTGGTGTCGCGCAGTTCGAGCACGTCGGGATGGCGGAACAGCGCGTTGTTGTCGAACGACACTTTTGCGTCGAGCACGCGCAGCCGGCCATTCTTCATGACGATCAGCGGGTTGACCTCGAGCAGGCTCATGTCCTTCTCGACAAAGGCCTCGTAGAGGATCGGGAACAGCGTATCGCCATCCCGGCCGGCGTCGCCGTCGAGCTTCAGCGCGCCGTTGAGCGCCTTTAGATCGGCCGCTGTGACGCCCTTTTCCGGGTCGATGGCGACGGTGATGATCTTTTCCGGCGTGTCGTGCGCGACCGCCTCGATGTCCATGCCGCCTTCGGTCGAGACGACGAAGGCAACGCGGCCGACCGAGCGGTCGACCAGGATCGACAGATAGAGTTCGCGATCGATGTCGGCGCCGTCTTCGATATAGAGGCGGTTGACCTGCTTGCCGGCCGGACCGGTCTGCTTGGTCACCAGCGTATGCCCGAGCATTTCGTTGGCGTTGGCGACCACGTCGGCCACCGACTTCGCCAGCCTGACGCCACCCTTGGCATCAGGGCCGAGTTCCTTGAACTTGCCCTTGCCGCGGCCGCCGGCATGGATCTGGCTCTTCACCACATAGAGCGGGCCGGGCAGCGCCTTGGCGGCGGCTTCCGCTTCGCTCGCCTTGAACACCGGCACGCCTTCGGCCACCGGCGCGCCAAAGCTCTTCAGCAGCGCCTTGCCCTGATACTCATGGATGTTCATCTTCGATGTCTCCGGGTCGACTGCTGGGGGTTACTTCGAGGCGAGCTGCGGCGCGATCTTGACGCAGGCCTCGGTCAGGCCCTGCACCGTCGCCACCGAAGCGTCGAACATCTTCTGCTCGCTCTTGTTGAGGTCGATCTCGATAATGCGTTCGACGCCGCCGGCGCCGATCACCACGGGCACGCCGACATAGGTGTTCTTGACGCCATACTGGCCGGAAAGATACGCCGCGCACGGCAGCACGCGCTTCTTGTCCTTGAGATAGGCTCCCGCCATCGAGATCGCCGAGGCGGCCGGCGCGTAATAGGCCGAGCCGGTCTTGAGCAGGCCGACGATCTCGGCGCCGCCGTCGCGGGTGCGCTGGACGATCTGGTCGAGCTTTTCCTTCGACGTCCAGCCCATCTTGATCAGGTCGGGCAGCGGGATGCCGGAAACCGTCGAATAGCGGATCATCGGCACCATGGAATCGCCATGGCCGCCGAGCACGAAGGCGGTGACGTCCTCGACCGAGACCTTGAATTCCTCGGCCAGGAAATAGCGGAAGCGCGAACTGTCGAGCACGCCGGCCATGCCGACCACATGGCTCTTGGGCAGGCCCGAGAACTTCTGCAGCGCCCAGACCATGGCGTCGAGCGGGTTGGTGATGCAGATGACGAAGGCCTTCGGCGCATACTTCTTCAGGCCGGCGCCGACCTGTTCCATGACTTTGAGATTGATGCCAAGCAGGTCGTCGCGGCTCATGCCCGGCTTGCGCGGCACGCCGGCGGTGACGATGCAGACGTCGGCACCCTCGATGCCGGCATAGTCGTTGACGCCGGTGAGACGGCTGTCGAAGCCATCGACCGGCGACGACTGCGCGATATCCAGCCCCTTGCCTTGCGGGATACCCTCGGCAATATCGAACAGCACCACGTCGCCGAGATCCTTGAGGCCGATCATGTGGGCGAGCGTGCCGCCGATCATGCCAGAGCCGATAAGCGCTATCTTGTTGCGTGCCATGTCAGGATGTTTTCCCTTTGTCAGTGACGGCGCCCAAGTCCTTGGCGACTTGGTTGGCGGCGTCGAGGAAGAGGCCGGAATGCTGCGAGGAACCCGCGGATTTTCGCCGCACCAAATAGCCTTGGTGCAAGATAAATTCAATCGATTATTTCGGAGCTAGCATTTTCAATCGGTTAGATAGATTGGGATTTACGTAAACGTCAAAGTTTGTAAGCCGACTTGAGGGAATTTACACAATGAAGATGGAAACCCGAAGGCTATTTCCGGGCGATGACGCCCTTGTGATGCAGGTCGCCGAGGACGTCTTCGACGAGCCGGTCATGCCGGATCGGCTGGCAGCCTATCTCCACGAACCTGGCCATTTCATGATCGTGGCGCTCGCCGGCGACGTGGTCGTCGGGCAATGCGCCGCAATCATCCACCGCCACCCCGACAAGGTCAGCGAGCTCTACATAGACGAGGTCGGCGTTTCGCCGGCCTTCCAGCGCCAGGGCATCGCGCGAGACATGCTCGACGCGATGTTTGCGATTGGCCGTGACCATGGCTGCGAGGAGGCCTGGGTCGGCACCGAGCCGGGCAATGTGCCTGCCCGGGCGCTCTATGAGTCGCGCAAAGAGCCGCATGGGCCGGCGGAAGATTTCGTGATGTATCTGTATGCGCTTTAGATCTTTGGCGCCGGCGAGACAGAGGAGGGGCAGGGATCGCGACCTTCCGAAGAACTATCTCAGGCCCGTGCCTGCTCTGCCTCTGGCGCTGCCCTCGCCTTGCGCCGTTCCGCCCAATCCTCCAGCCAGTCGCGGCTTTGCATCTCGATCAGGCGTGATGCCGTGCGTTCGAACTCGAAGACCTCGACCCCGCGTTTGGCTTGATAGAGCTGCGGCGGCGGGGCCGCGGCGCTGACCACCAGCCGCGCATGATGATCGTAGAGCGTGTCGATCAACAGGATGAAGCGCTTGGCCTCGTTGCGCTTGCCTTCGCCGAGCACCGGGACGCGATCGATGAAGATGGTCGAGAAGCGGCCGGCGATTGCCAGGAAATCGCGGGCGCCAAGCGGCTTTTCGCAGAGATCGGCGAAGGAAAACCGCGCCGCGTCGCCGGCGGCAGCGGGCACCACCACCTGCCGTCCCTTGAGGGTCAGCGAGGTCTCGGCCGTCGGCACGCCGCGCGTCATGGTTTGCCAGGCCTCGTCGAGCATCTCGTCGGCCGTCGCATCGGCCGGCGTGACATAGACCGGCGTGCGGACGAGCTTTTCCAGCCGGTAGTCCTTGTCGGCGTCGAGCGACAGCACCCGCGCATGCCGCTCCAGGATACCGATGAAAGGCAGGAAAAGCTGGCGGTTCAGGCCGTCACCATAGAGATTCTCCGGCGCCACGTTCGAGGTGGCGACCAGCACCACGCCGCTGGCAAACAGCGCCGAAAACAGCCGCGACAGGATCATCGCGTCGGCAATGTCGGTGACCGAGAACTCGTCGAAGCACAGCACCCAGGCCTGCTCGGCAAGCGCCTTGGCCACCGGCGGAATCGGGTCGTCCTCCTTGACCGAGCCATCCTTGCGCGCCTGCCGGTGCTTCTGGATGCGGTCCTGCACATCGGCCATGAAGTCGTTGAAATGGACGCGGCGCTTGCGCCGCACCGGCAGCAATTCGAAGAACATGTCCATCAGCATGGTCTTGCCGCGGCCGACCCCGCCATGGATGTAGAGGCCTTTGACGGCCTCATGTGTCTCGCGCTTGCGGGCAAAAAGCCAGCCAAGCGCGCTGGACTTGTGCGCCAGCCGCTTGGCCGAAATCTCGTCGGTCAGCCGGTCCAGCGCGGCGGCGATCCGTTCCTGCGCCGGATCGCGTTCGATCGCACCGGTTTCCACCAGATGGTCGTAGCGCTGCCTGACGGTCGCATGGGTCTGGAGGCCGTCACGCAGATGCATCGGTCACGTCGTTGTCGAGCAATTCCAGGAAGGGTGTGTAGCGTTTTCCGTCCGGAATTGCGTAAGAACAAATAAGGGGCGGTCGCCTACCTTGTAAGCGAAATCGCCTGGCCGTTGGAAGTCTGGCCGTCGAATTTCGATCCGCCCGACGAATAGAGCCGTGCCAGCGCGCCGCCATTTTCGTCATAGAGCGTCAGCTGCTTGCCGGCGACATTCCACGACTTGATGCCGTCGATCGGTGCCGGGCAGTGCAACGGCCCGGCGCGGAAGCCGGCGCCGAACTTGGTCTGCGGGGTCGCTACCTTGCAGCTCTGGCCCGAAACGCTGGCATTCCAGACACCGGCGACGCTGGCCGCGGTCAGGTCCGCGGCACCGGCGGGCGCCGAGCCGTCCGGCGGCAAGGACGCAACCTGCGTATTCCCAGGCGCGGTCGGGAATTTCGACGGGTCGGTGGCGCCCGGTGCTGCCGGCGGCGGCAGCTGATTGGCGGTCACCTGGCCGGCCGGTGCCGGCTGCAGCGGTGCCGGCTGCTGGTCGTCCATCGACGAGAACCGTGAGGTCGAACAGCCGCTCGCAACGAGCGCCGCCAGCGATACAGCCACCAGGCCGCTTTTCGAAAAAATCATTCCAACCTCCGTCGGATTCGGCTGGGGGGCGCCGTCCGTACAATCTCACCCCCACCAAGATGGAGAAGGTGGCGAAATTTCAACCCGATATGGTTAAAATACGGTTTGCGGCAAAATTTGTTGCAAATTTATCGCAATCCCGGCGTCACCGGTCGGCTGTCGGTCCCGCCATCGGGATCTGGCCACACCGTACCCAGCCCAAGCGCCCGGCAAGCCAAATGCTTGCGCCGGCCGGCATTGGTCCTATCTCTTGGAAACCGAAACCTGCTGGAGCTGCAAAATTGGCCGCGAGAAAGAGGGCCGCCAACCGCTACTACAGCGGCCCGCCCAGCGATCATTTCGACGGCACCTTGTTCTTCAATCCCGACGGCCAGCCACCCGGCCGTTTCGCCGACCTGCTGAAATGGCAGTTCAGCGGCAAGCGCTCGAAATGGCCGACGCCCACACCGAACCCCTTTCTGCAGATAAAACCGGCGACACGGATCGAAGGCGCAGCACTGCAAGTGACCATGGTCGGTCATTCCACCTTGCTGATCCAGACCGCGGGCCTGAACATCCTCACCGATCCGGTCTGGTCGCCGCGTGTATCGCCACTCTCCTTTGCCGGACCGAAACGGATCAACCCGCCAGGCATCGCCTTCGCCGACCTGCCGCCGATCGACCTCGTACTGGTCAGTCACAACCATTACGACCATCTCGACCTCGCCACGCTGAAGCGGCTGAAGGCCAGTCACGACCCGCTGGTGATCACCCCGCTCGGCAACGATGCGCTGATTGGCGATGCAGTTCCCGGTATGCGGCTGTCGGCGCATGACTGGGGCGACAGGGTCGAGGTAGGCGACCGCGTCGCCGTCCATGTCGAACCGGTGCACCACTGGTCGGCGCGTGGCGCCCGCGACCGGCGCATGGCGCTGTGGGCCGGCTTCGTCATCGAGACGCCGGATGGCAACGTCTATTTCGCCGGCGACACCGGCTTCCACGATGGCATCAACTACCGGCTGATGGCTGAAAAGCATGGCGGTTTCCGTTTCGCCATCCTGCCGATCGGCGCCTATGAGCCGCGCTGGTTCATGGCGCCGCAGCATCAGAATCCGGAAGAGGCCGTGCACGGCATGCAACTGTGCAACGCCGCTTATGCCGCGGGCTGCCACTGGGGCACCTTCCAACTCACTGACGAACCGATCGACGAGCCGGCCCGGAAATTGACCGAGGCGCTCGACGATCAAGGCATCCCGCGGCAGCACTTTCGCGCCTTGCGGCCCGGCGAGGTCTGGGACGTGCCAGCCATCTAGCCGAGCAGCCCGCCAAGGAACCCAAATTGCTAGAACGCGTTGCTTCCCCAACGCAATTTGGCTGGGAGCCTCTCCATGATCAAATGGATCATCATTCTGCTGATCGTCGCCGCGGCGGCGAGCCTGCTCGGCATGCCGGCCCTGGCAGGAGCCGCTGCCACCGGCGCGCGCATCCTCATCGGCATTGTTCTGGTCATCTTCCTGCTGGTGGTGCTCGGCATCTTCGCGGTGACGTAGCCCTGCTGCGCACTGGTAATTCCTGCTCGTTTCCGCCATATAGCGCCAAACGGACACGGAATTCGCGGAGCAATGGCCAGCACTGCCCCTTTCGCCAAGATGAACGGCATCGGCAACGAGATCATCGTTGCCGATATGCGTAGCCGTGCCGATCGGGTGACAGCGGCCGCGGCAATCGCGCTGAACGCCGATACCGCGACCAGGTTCGACCAGATCATGGCGATCCACGACGCCAGGACGCCAGGCACCGCCTTTTTCATCGACATCTTGAATTCCGACGGCTCCAAGGCGCAGGCCTGCGGCAACGGCATGCGCTGCGTCGTCCAGGCGCTGGCCGCCGAGACCGGCCAGAAGAATTTCACCTTCGAGACCATCGCCGGCATCCTCAACGCGCGCGAACATGCCGATGGGTCGATCTCGGTCGACATGGGCACACCGCGTTTCGGCTGGCAGGATATTCCGCTGGCCGAGGAATTCCACGACACCCGCATGATCGAGCTGCAGATCGGCCCGATCGACGCGCCGGTTCTGCATTCGCCCTCGGTCGTCTCGATGGGCAACCCGCACGCCATCTTCTGGGTCGACCGCGACGTCTGGTCCTATGAGCTCGACCGCTTCGGGCCGCTGCTCGAGAACCATCCGATGTTTCCCGAACGCGCCAACATCACCATCGCCGAGGTCACCTCGCACGACACCATGGTCATCCGCACCTGGGAGCGCGGCGCCGGCCTGACCAAGGCCTGCGGCTCCGCCGCATGCGCATCGGTGGTCGCGGCGGCCCGCACCAACCGGACCGGCCGCAGCGTCAGCCTGATGACTCCAGGCGGCGGCTCGCTCCATGTCGAATGGCTTGAAAATGACCACGTCATCCTCACGGGTGCCGCCGAATGGGAGTTTTCCGGCAGCTTCGATCCGTCGACCGGCGCCTGGGCCCGCGACACCGAAAGCGCGGCCTGATGGCCTCCCAGGGTATCGATGTCGTCACCTTCGGCTGCCGGCTGAACACCTATGAGTCCGAGGTTATGCGGCGCGAGGCGGAAAGCGCCGGCCTTGGCGCACTGGAAGGCGGCGCCGTGATCTTCAACACCTGCGCCGTAACCGGCGAGGCGGTGCGTCAGGCCAAGCAGGCGATCCGGAAGGCGCGCCGCGACAATCCCGCAGCGCGCATCATCGTCACCGGCTGCGCCGCGCAGACCGAACCGCAGAATTTCACCGCCATGGACGAGGTCGACCTCGTGCTTGGCAATGAGGAGAAGCTGAAGGCGAACTCCTATCGCGCACTGCCGGATTTCGGTGTCAACGACACCGAGAAGGCACGCGTCAACGACATCTTTTCAGTGCGCGAGACTGCCGGCCACATGGTCGACGCCATCGAGGGCAGGGCGCGCGCCTTCGTCCAGGTTCAGAATGGCTGCGACCACCGCTGCACCTTCTGCATCATCCCTTACGGCCGCGGCAATTCCCGTTCGGTGCCAATGGGCGCCGTGGTCGAGCAGGTCAAGCGCCTCGCCGGCAATGGCTATGCCGAGATCGTGCTGACCGGCGTCGACATGACCAGTTTTGGCGCCGACCTTCCGGGCGCCCCGAAGCTCGGCAAGCTTGTGAAGACCATCCTCAAGCAGGTGCCCGATGTGAAGCGCCTAAGGCTGTCGTCGATCGATTCGATCGAGGCCGACGACGATTTGCTCGACGCCATCGCCACCGAGCCGCGGCTGATGCCGCATTTGCATCTGTCGCTGCAGTCCGGCGACGACATGATCCTGAAGCGCATGAAGCGCCGGCATCTGCGCGATCAGTCGATCCGCTTCTGCGAGGATGTGCGCAAGCTGCGCCCCGGCATCGTCTTCGGCGCCGACATCATCGCCGGTTTCCCGACCGAAACGGATGACATGTTCGAAAATTCGGAAAAGATCGTCGAGGAATGCGGACTGACCCATCTCCATGTCTTCCCGTTCAGCCCCCGCGAAGGCACGCCCGCCGCGCGCATGCCGCAGGTGCGGCGCGAATTGGTCAAGCAGCGCGCCGCCCGGCTGCGCGCCGCCGGTGAAGCTGCGCATCGGCGCCATCTGTCGTCGCTTTCCGGAACCCGCCAGTCGATCCTGATCGAGCGCAACGGTCTTGGCCGCACCGAAGGCTTTACGCTTGCCGCGCTCGGCGCGGGTGTGCCGGGCGAGATCATCGAGGCTGACATCACCGGCCACGATGGTACCAGGCTGATCGCCGTGCCCCTTGCCGCCCGCGCCGCCTGAGAAACGCAAAGCATGGCTGGTTTTTTCAAGAAGATATTTTCGTTCGGCAAGAAAGAAGTGGTCGAGGAGCGCGTCGACGAGACCGCGCCGCTGCCGCCGATCAAATGGGAAGCACTCGATGCGCTGAAGCCGGCCTCCGAACAGGTCGTTCCGGAGTTTCTGAAGCGCGATGAGCCGCAGCCCGAGGCGGAAACTGCGCCGACGCCGACGGTCGAGCCGGAGGTAGTTCCAGCGCCTGAACCGGCGCCTGTCGAGGAACCGGCGCCCGAGCCGGCACCGATCATTCCGCCCGAGCCGGAAATCCAGCCTGAGCCTGCCCCGGTCGAAGAGCCTATGCCGGTTGAACCGGAAACGCCCGTCGAGGAGCCTGCGCCCGAGGAAATCCCGGCCGCGCCTGTGGCGCCCGAGCCGATTCCCGAACCAGAGCGGCCGGAAATCGTCCCGCCGCAACCGCAGATACAGCCGGAGCCTGTGCCTGTTGAAGTGCCGGCGCCACCGGTCGAGGCTCCGGCCGAAACGCCGGCACCCGAAATCCCTCCGGCCGAGATTTCGCCGCCCATTCGCCAGCCGGCTCCGATCGAGCAGCAACCGGTGCGCGCCGAGATCGCGCCGGAGATCCAAGCCGCGCCAGCGCCCCACCCTCCCCTCGATGGGGAGGGTCGCCGCGAAGCGGCGGGGCGGGATGGCAGCGCCGGCGCTGGTCACCCCCACCCCCGAGCTGCGCTCGGGACCTCCCCCATCGAGGGGGAGGTAAAACCAGCTCCCGGCAAGGTGACTGTCACCAAGAAGGTCGAGCAGAAAGCCGAGCCGCAGAAGGCACCGGAACCGGCACCGAGGCGCTCGTGGTTCCAGCGTATGAGGGACGGGCTTGCGCGTTCGTCGCGCGAACTCACCGGCAACATCGCTGGCGTCTTCACCAAGCGCAAGCTGGACGAAGAGACCTTGCAGGACCTGGAGGACGTGCTGATCCGCGCCGACCTCGGCATGGAGACCGCCCTGCGCGTCACCGACGCGCTGGCTTCCAGCCGCTACGGCAAGGATGTCTCGGACACCGAGGTTCGCGCCATCATGGCGGCCGAGGTGGAAAAGGTGCTGGCCCACGTCGCCATGCCGCTGGAGCTCGATCTCTCGCACAAGCCGCATGTCATCCTGGTGGTCGGCGTCAACGGCACCGGCAAGACCACCACCATCGGCAAGCTGGCGGCCAAGCTGACCGATGGCGGCCTGTCGGTGATGTTGGCTGCCGGCGACACGTTCCGCGCCGCCGCGATCGAGCAATTGAAGATATGGGGCGAGCGGACGAAATCGCCGGTCATCGCCTCCAAGCTCGGCGCCGACGCCGCGGGGCTGGCCTATGACGCCTTCGAGAAGGCCAGGGAAGCCGGCTCCGACGTGCTGATCATCGACACCGCCGGCCGCCTGCAGAACAAGACCGAACTGATGGCCGAGCTCGAAAAGATCGTCCGCGTGCTGGGCAAGCTAGACCCGGAAGCCCCGCACACCGTGTTGCAGACGGTCGACGCCACCACCGGCCAGAACGCGCTCAACCAGGTCGAGATCTTCCGCAATATCGCCGGCGTCAACGGCCTGGTGATGACCAAGCTGGACGGCACGGCGCGTGGCGGTATTCTGGTGGCGATCGCGGCAAAGCACAAATTGCCGGTCTATTTCATCGGCGTCGGCGAACAAGTCGACGACCTCGAACCTTTTTCGGCAAGCGAATTCGCCAGGGCGATCGCTGGAGTTGCCTGACAAGCATGTCCCAAAAAGTTGCAGGCTTTTTGGATCAGATTGTGCGTAAGAAAGAAAACCTATGAACCCACCCATTCTCGAACGCGATCCGTCCGATCCGCAAAAGCAGAAGAAGGAAGGCGTCAATCCGCTGCTCAAGCTGGTGCTGGAGCTGGGGCCGTTGATGGTGTTCTTCTTCGCCAATGCGCGCGGCGAGTGGCTGGTGGGGAAATTCCCTGTCCTGGCCGAATTCGGCGGCCCGATCTTCGTCGCCACCGGCCTGTTCATGGCCGCCACGGCAATCGCGCTGATCGCCTCATGGCTGCTGATGCACACCTTGCCGATCATGCCGATGGTGTCCGGCGTCGTCGTCTTCATCTTCGGCGCGCTGACGCTCTATCTGCAGGACGACATCTTCATCAAGATGAAGCCGACCATCGTCAACACGCTGTTCGGCGGCGTGCTGCTCGGCGGCCTCTACTTCGGCAAGTCGCTGCTCGGCTATGTCTTCGATTCGGCCTTCAGCCTCGACGCCGAGGGCTGGAGGAAATTGACCTTCCGCTGGGGTCTGTTCTTCCTGTTCCTGGCCCTTGCCAATGAAGTGGTGTGGCGGAATTTCTCCACCGACGCCTGGGTTACCTTCAAGGTCTGGGGCATCATGCCGATCACGCTTCTGTTTACCTTCAGCCAGATGCCGCTGATCCTGCGCCATTCGCTCGAGGACAAGGCCGGGAAGGAAGAGAAGGCGGGCAAATAGCGCAATTCCAGGAAAAGCGCATAGCGCTTTCCCTCAGGCAATTGCGTCAAACAAAGCTCTGGGGAGAGGGCCATGGAATTCGTCACCACGCGCGATGAACTGAGGACGATCTACAAGACGCCGCGACCGACCGATGGCTCGATCCGCAAGGAATTGAAGACGCTCGACGGCCATTGCCGCTCCTTCATCGGCAAGAGCCCCTTCGTGCTGATTGGCTCGTCCGATGGCGCCGGCAATGCCGATGTGACGCCGAAGGGCGACAGGCCCGGCTTCGCCGCCGTTCTCGACGACAGGACCATCGCCATCCCCGACCGGCCCGGCAACAACCGGCTGGACACGCTGGAAAACATCCTCCTCAACCCGTCGGTCGGGCTGCTGTTCCTCATTCCCGGCATGAACGAGACGCTGCGCGTCAACGGCGACGCGCGCATCACCGTCGACGCGACCTTGCGCGAACAGCTCGCCGTTGACGGCAAGCAACCGCAAAGCGTCGTCGTGGTCTCCGTCAAGGCCGCCTACATGCATTGCGCCAAGGCCTTCATGCGCTCGGATCTGTGGAAGCCGGAAACCTGGTACGATCGCGCGACACTGCCAACGCTCGGACAGATTCTACACGACCAGCTGGCGGTGGCCGATTCGGCCGAGGCGACCGACCGCTGGCTGGACGACGCCTACAAGCAGACCATGTGGTAGGCTTTCGGGACGACGATTCGTCCTGACTGGTTCCAATCCTTGCTGAACTTCCTTGCCATTTCCGGCAGCCTGCGGGCGGCCTCCACCAATTCCGCGCTGGTCGCGGCCCTGGCGCGGAATGCTTCGCCCGGCTGTCGGGTCACAGTCTATGACCGGCTTGGTCGTCTGCCGATCTTCAATCCCGACGATGAGGGCGAGCGGACGCCGCTCGCGGCATCCGAACTGATCGACGCAGTCACTCAAGCCGACGGCGTCATCGTCTCCTGTCCGGAATATGCCCATGGAGTGCCGGGGGGCTGAAGAACGCCCTCGACTGGCTGGTGTCACGCGACGCCGCTGTCGAGAAACCTGCGATGCTGGTGCACGCCTCGCCGCGTTCGCTGTTTGCCCGCGCCGCGCTGACCGAGATCATGCGCACGATGTCGTTTGCGCTTTGCGAAGATGTGCTGGAGATCGCCCTGCTCGGCAAGGAGCCGCCGGAGGTGGAGACCATCCTGTCTAAGCCGGAAAACCGGCTGGCGATGCACAATGC
>NZ_JBFULQ010000085.1:0-17000 GCF_054049815.1 Mesorhizobium sp. P5_C1
GAGCGGAACAGCTGCCCTCGACCGCATACGACGGCTCGCGATTGAGAAATGCGCGCTTGAACCAAATCCGCAGGCTAATGTCACCGGTGACGCCACCGCCGTGCCGGCGGCGCCGTTGTGCGGCGGCAGGAATGGTCGGCTATTTGATCTAATTTCTTTGCAGGCCGTTAATGCGGCCATGATGTTAATCAGCATTTGCTAATGAATCGTTCAAACCTAAGGCAAGCAATGACCAAGAATCTCGGCAATGCACGCCACACGCCGGCGAAGGCCCAGCAGGTCTCCCTTCTTGGCAAGGTCGCGCCGACGCTGTTTCCGCTGGTCGCGGCGGCGCTGGGCTACATGATCGGCAGGCAATTCTTCGGCATCTAGCGGGCTTGCCGCTGCCCGGCTTGGCGCACTCAAACGCCTCAGCGAACTGACCAGAACAACGCGCCGGCCGGCATTCGCGCTGCAGCCGCCGGTCGCCAGAGTTYGGCGTCAGACGTGGACGTCGCCGAAGGAAAGTTCGCCGTCGTCGCGGGCTGCGAAAAAGACGATGGCGAGCAGCCAGGCATAGAATGCCGCCACGACGACCACGATAACGACACCGGGAATGGGGCCAAGGGCGGCGCTTTCGACGGCCTCACGAAGCGAACCGACAAACCCGGTCTTGAGGCCCACGGTCTGAAGGCTGGGGGTCGATATCTTGACCACCCAGGCCAACAGCAGGATCAGGAACAGGTAGATGTAGTTTCGCCGCAGGCGTCGCGCCAGCGCAGCGCGCTGCGACAGCAGGAACTTCGGCGCGCGCAGGCCTTCGCCGACGATGAGCAGCCAGTCAGACGCAAAATCGGGCTGCGGGGAAAAGATCTGCGCGAAATAATGACGTTCGAACTGCCGCACGCGAGCCCGGTAGAAGTCGAAGAACCGATAGCGGCGCGCCTCGATCCACAGCAAAAGCAGGATCAGCAGCATGGCGAACAGCAGCACGCCGTGATGCGCACTGGCCGTGGACAGCGATACCGAAAGCAGCGCCGCCACCACAGTGATCGCCCAGTTCGTCGTCCGGTCGAGCCGGTCGCGCCATCCCGCCATGCGGGCGATCTCGGCGCGGTGAAAATGCGACAGCGTGTTCACGCGCTCCGTCGATGAAAGGACGAGGCCCGTGGGTTTTGCCGACGCATCGTTCATGACATCCTCCGGCAAGGACTAGAACACTTTGCCGGCAACATTGTTCCCTGTCGGTCACTCGGTTACTCGGTCCCGCCGATCCAGTCGACCAGGAGGGCGGCGAGACCGAAGGCGGCGGCGATGGCGCAGACCGCTGGCCATCCGCCCCAGGTCCAGGCGATGCCGGCCAGCATCGAACCGATGGCGCCACCAATGAAGAAGATGCCGACGAACAGACCGTTGAGGCGGCCGCGCGCCCTGGGCTGCAGCAGGTTGATGGCGCGGCGGCCAAGCGTCTGGTCGCCGGTGACGCCGATGTCGAGCAACACGGCGCCGATACCCATCGGCATCAAAGGTCCCCATGGGGCTTCCACCTGGACGGAGCCGGACCACGCCGCGAGCGCCATCGAGCCGACCAGCAAGAGGTGGCAGGCGATGGTGGCGGAACGCGTCCAGCCGCGATCGCCGGCGCGGCCGAACAACGGCGTCACCAGCGCGCCGCCGGCGCCGACCAGCGCGAACAGCGCAATGCCGCGCTGGCCGAGATCGAAGGGCGGCAAAGCCAGGCGCAACGCCACCGCCGTCCAGAACAGGCTGAACGCTGCCATCACCAGGGCCGCCGTCAGCGCCCGTCGCCGCAGCACCGGCTCGTCGCGCAGCAGGTGGAGCAGCGAGGCGATCAGCATGCCATAGGACGATCTCGCCGTCGGCCGCCGCCGCGGCAGGGTGAAGGCGAGCACGCAGGCGAGCATGACGAGGGCCGCGGCGCTGAGGCCGTAGAAGGCGCGCCAACCCCAGGCATCGGCGATCAGGCTGGCCAACGGGCGTGCCAGCAGGATGCCAACCATCAACCCGCTCATGACATCGCCTATGACGCGGCCATCCTGTCCGGGCGGAGCCATCGAGGCGGCGATCGGCACCAGGATCTGGATGGCCGAGCAGGCAGCACCGAGGATGAACAGGACGATCAGCAGCGCGGCGGCGGTGGGCACCAGTGCGGCGACGCCGGCCGCCAGGGCCGCCGCGATCAGCATGCGCAGGATCAGGATGCTGTTTTCCGAGAGGTCGGCAAGCGGCACCAGGAAGAACAGGCCGGCGGCGTAGCCGAGCAGGGTGGCCATCGCGACGAGGCCGGCGCTTGCCACACTGGTGCCGAGCGATGGCCCGATCAGGCCGACCAGCGTCTGCGGGGCGAACAGATTGGTGACGATGATGCCGACCGCGGTGGCAAAGAGCAGTGTCTGCGGGCCGGTTATGGTCGCGGCCGGCCCGGCCACCTCATCAACCGTCTTAGGCATTGGCGTATCAGGCATTGGGTCCTCAGCAAACTGCATATCGTGGGAAGACTTTATGCCGAAGCATTATCATGCTACAATTGAATCAATTCGATAATGATTATGCGAGGAGCGCATGAACATCCATGATCTCGAAGCTTTCATTGCCGTGGTCGAAACCGGCTCGATCGTCGGTGCCTCGGCCAGGCTCAACCTCACCCAGCCGGGCGTGACGCGCCGCATCCAGAATCTGGAAGACGGGCTGGCGACGGCGCTGCTCGACCGCCAGTCGAAGCCGCTGAAGCCGACCGCCACCGGCCGCGAGGCCTATGAGCATGGCCGCCGTGTGCTGCGCTCGCTCGAAGATCTCAAGGCTGGGGTGTCGCCGCAAGGCGAGGTCAGGGGCGAGTTCCGGCTGGGCATCATGCCCTATCTCTCGGATGCCGCGCTGGCGCTGCCGCTCGACAGCCTGCGCGCGGCCTTTCCGCAGTTGACGCTGCGCATCACCTCCGGCTGGTCGCCGAGACTGGTGGAGCAGGTGGCGCGCAGCGAGCTTGACGCGGTCGCGGTGTGCCTCGCCGAGGGCGTGGCGCCGCCGGACGAACTGGTCCAGGACGATCTCGGCCTGCAGTCGGTGCTGCTGGTAGCGTCGCGCGGCCTTGGCGTGCCGCGGCCCGCCGACCTTGCGTCGCTGTCTCGCTTCCCCTGGGTGATGAACGAAAACGGCTGCGGGTTTCGCGCCTTCATCCGCCAGAGTTTCGAGGGCGCAAGGCTGCCGTTCCAGGTCGGGGTGGAGGCGCTCAGCGTCGACCTCAGAATGTCGCTGGTGGCGCGCGGCCACGGCATCGGTATCGTCACGCCGGGTGCCTTCGCCGACAGCCGGTGGCGTGACGCGGTCGAGGTCATCGACTGTCTGGACTTCAAGCCGCAGGTGCGCGCCTGGCTGCTGCATCGCCCGCCGGCCGGTCGGCTCGGCCGACCCATCGCGCTGTTTCGCGACGCGCTGATCGAAGGGCTTGAGGTGCCGATGCCCCTGGTGTCGTAGTGCGGGTGGACCACAATTTGCAAAAACGACCCTGAAATGATTGAGATACAAAGATTTTCTTCAGACGTACATCAATAAGCCGGCACAATTTTTAGGCAATCTTTAGACAACATGTCGATTGCCGCAGGTCATGCTGGCAAATGGTTCTTTGTCGGATTCGTCCGAGACGGCAATGATTCATTGCTTGACACTGGGCCAAGATGAAGAGCTATGCTGGATCACGCTCAAAAGTTCGCACGGGGGAATCTGTACATGGATTTCATCGAGAGGTGGTTGGGTATTTCACCTGACGGCGGCGACGGATCGACCGAAGCTCTCTACATACTTGCCGTTGTCGCAATATTGGCGCTTGTCTTCCACAAGCGCATCGTGCAGTTCGCGCGCGGTTTCTTCGCGCGCAAATAGCCAGCGTACCGTTCAAGTTCCGCTTTATTCGTGTGACCAGAGTTACAAGCGGCACCAGTCGTCCAACCAGTCCAAAGCGCTGTTGCCGCGCGAATCCCGTCGCTAATCAGGCGTTGCCCTGCGTTAGCTTCAGAAAGGGAGTCGATGCGTGGAATAGCGGCAATCCTGCGAGCACTGTTCTCCGCCTGGATTCCAGCGCTGATCGAGATGGCTCACCGCTTCTGTCGCCGGTGGCGGCTGGGGGGTGACCGTCGGGTCGACCAGAAGGGGTCCCGGGCACATTGCGTGCCAATCGACCATCCTGCATTCTGCCGGCCCGATCCGCTGATCTACGATCAATACTATCTGATCGGCCTTGGCCTCGCGGTGACCTGGGACAATCCCGACATTGAGGTGCGCCAGGGTGGGGTGCCCGTTCCCGCCGGCAAGTTGCAGGCTGACACCGACTACGAGGTGCGCGTCCGCGTCTGGAACGCCTCCAAGGATGCCGTCGTCGTCAAGATGCCGGTTCACCTGTCCTATCTGTCGTTCGGCATCGGAACCGTGTCGAATCCGATAGACACCCGGCCGGTCTCGGTAGGGGTGATCGGATCCGCCAGCCAACCCGGGTTCGTCTCCTTCGACTGGCATACGCCTCGGGAAGCAGGTCACTATTGCCTGCAGGCCTTGCTCGACCCGGCCGACGATGCCAACTTCGCCAACAATCTCGGACAGAAAAACACCGATGTCGGGCTGGCGCAGTCGCCGGCGACATTTCAATTCGAGCTGCGCAACGCCACCCGCCGGCCGCACCGGTATCGCTTCACCGTCGATGCCTACACCATTCCGCCGCTCAACCCCTGCCGTGACGACCGCCAACCGACAGAGGAGGCCGTCAAGGCCGAGCAGAAGCGCCGGCTGGCGGCACATTTGCCGGCGGTTCATCCGCTGCCGCCTGGCTGGAAGGTCGAGATTTCCCCTGACCACCCGTCGCTGGCACCGGGCGAACAGGTGACGATCACGGCGGTCGCCACCCCGCCGAACGGCTGGACCGGCCGGCAAGCCCTCAATTTGAATGCGTTCGACGAGGGTGAGCACGCCAGCGGCGGCGTCACCTTGACCGTCCTCAGCAGAGTGGAGCCGTGATGGCCACCGACGACAAATCCTGGACCACGTGCACGACAGCGGACAAGGTGATCTCGGTCAACCAGTACATCAGCGCGGCGATCACCAGCGGCATATTCGCGGCCGTGATGGCTGTGGTGCTGATTGCGATGGGCGAACCGTGGTGCTTGCCGATTGCGCTTGTGGTGACCGGGATTGTCTGGATTCTCGCCTATTGCGACTGGTGGCTCAACAACCGGCTGGTTTGTCTCGGCGACAAGAGCCCGGTCAGCGTCGTCGGCATGGTCATCAGCATCGAGCCGCCGTCGGAGAAGACATGGCCCGGAAGCCTGGACTCCGACTACAGCCTCAACCTGCTGCTGCCGAACAACCCCGTCGGCGTCAGCCAGGCCGTTGCCGGCGCCAGCGTTCCGTTCGGCTATCTGATGGCTGAAACCGCCACCACCTCCTCGCACGGCTTGCTGTTCACCGGGAATCCGGCGGAGGACAAGGCGACCGGGGTAAAATCAGAGGCACTGCACGTGGAGTTCGAGGGCGCGTCGATCCACGACCTGCAGACCGTCAACATCCTCGCGCTGATTGCAGCCCTGACGGCGCTGGCGCTCTGCATGTCGGGCGTCGGCGTGGTCGTTGCCTACATCCTGGCGCTTCTCGCCTTGCTTGCCGCACTGCTTGGCGCGGCCTTCAGCAGTTCGGACACGGCCAGCCCGAGCGATGCCGGCCTGCCCAGCATCGAGGTCAACAAGGGCGATGGAACCGGAGCGACAATCCTGGGTGTGACCGGCCGATGGGTCTATGATGCCGGACATATCCACGACAGCTTTCATGAAGGCCACAACGAACTGCATCCGGTCCAACAGGCGCAGATCCTGGGAGGGCCGTGGGACGGTGACTGGCCCCCCGATATCGACGGGATCATTCGCGGCTACCAGGATGGCTACGCGCAATCCCAGGATCCGCTCACCAAGGAGCAGCAGGCGCGGCCCGGCTCCAAATGGTCGGTCCATCCCTATGTCGACGGCTGCAACGACCGGCCGGATCATCCTCCGCACTAGGTCGTTGCAGGCGACGACACCGAGGAGCTTCTGGGTCCGGTCGCGAGCTTGCGCATGCACGCATACAGGCAGGGCCGTCGCGTCCGGCGCGTTAGGGCAGTCGATACTTACGAATCCTTTCAGGCGGTTGTGCGCGCCGGTTCAGATTTTGAGTCCGCGCCTTGAGAATCTCCTCGCCCTTGGGCAACATGGCGGCCATGCCTGAGACGCGAGAATGAACAAGCCGATTTCCGCCGCATCGCCGCGCAAGGCGACGATGTCGCTGACCGAGGCGCTCGTTGCCCGCACGATGCGTGCGGTCGAAGATGCCGGGCCGACGCCGGGCATGGTCTACATGACCGACGCCGACTATGCGCGCATCCGCGATGAGGTGCTGGCCGGCGCGCCGCCTGGACCCGTAAAACTGTTCGCCTATGGCTCGCTGCTGTGGAAGCCGGTCGGCGAGGTGAGGGGCGGCGAGCGTGCGGTTGCGACCGGCTGGCATCGTTCGTTCTGTTTTACGGTCAAGCGCTTCCGGGGCACGGTCGAGCAGCCAGGTCTGATGATGGCGCTCGACCGCGGCGGCCAGTGCCAGGGCATGGTTTTTGAGATCGCCGAGCCGGTGGCAGCCAACCTGGAAGCGCTGCTGCGCCGCGAGATGACCGTCCTGCCGGCTGTCAACGTGCCGCGCTGGCTGCAGGTCAGGACAGAAGGCGGCATGAGCCGCGCGCTCGGTTTCGTCGTCGATCCGGCCAATCCGCGCTATGCCGGCAAACTCGACAAGCAGGCGATCGCGGCGACGCTGGCCAGGGCCGTCGGCCACTGGGGTTCGGGTGCGGAATATCTGTTCGAGACGATCCGCCATCTCGAAGCTTGCGGCATCCGCGACCGCAATCTGTGGCAGTTGCAGGAACTGGTGGCCGAGGAGATCGGTCGTACCGACGCCGGCTGAAGCTAGCCATTTTCAGCGCCGCCAAATAATATTCAACCAAACGGTTGACAATCAAAAGCCGCACACGCATATTCAACCACATGGTTGAATTACTTACATACGAGATGGATCAGGTCTTTCACGCCCTTGGCGACGCGACTCGCCGGCAGATGCTGCGCGAACTCGCCGGTGGCGGGCGCACGGTGAGCCAGCTGGCTGAACCGTTCGCGATGTCGCTGGCGGCTGCTTCCAAGCACATCAAGGTGCTGGAAAATGCCGGGCTGATCCGTCGCGAAGTGCTCGGCCGCACGCATATCTGCCACCTCGAGGCTGGTCCGCTGGCCAGCGCGCATGAGTGGCTTGGAGCCTACTCGCGCTTCTGGACGGGGCGGCTCGACATATTGGAACGATTGCTGCGCGAAGACGATGCGCGCAAATCCTCGACGCAGAAGAAGGGAGACGAGACATGACCGATCGACATGCCGAGAATGGCTATGGCGTGCTGACCGAGCCGGCCACGTTGACGATCGAACGGCTGCTGCCCGGCCCGGCCGAGCGCATCTGGGGCTACATCACCGACCCAGAACTGCGCCGCCAATGGCTGGCCGCCGGCCCCATGGGAAGCGAGGCCGGCTCGCCCTTCGAACTCACCTGGCGCAACGACGAACTGACCGAGCCGGCCGGCGAGCGCCCGCCAGGATTTCCGGCTGTGCACACGATGCCGRGTGAGATCACCGAGATCGATCCGCCGCACCGGCTCGGCATCACCTGGGGCAGCACCGGCGGCGTCACTTTCGCACTGACCCCGCA
Source organism: Mesorhizobium sp. P5_C1 (assembly GCF_054049815.1). NCBI lineage: Bacteria > Pseudomonadati > Pseudomonadota > Alphaproteobacteria > Hyphomicrobiales > Phyllobacteriaceae > Mesorhizobium > Mesorhizobium sp. P5_C1. The sequence continues at coordinate 7,756 of NZ_JBFULQ010000085.1, forward strand.
AGGCAAGGATGTGCTGCTTACCATCGTCCATCGCCGCCTGGGTGACCGCTCGCTGATGCTCAACATCGCCCCCGGCTGGCACATGCATCTCGACATTCTCGCCGCGAGGCTGCGCGGAGAACAGCCGGAGCCGTTCTGGGACGGCTGGGCGAGATTGAGGCTGGACTACGACCGACGCCTGCCGGCCTGAGCAGGAGAAACACGAAACCCGTGGAAAGGAGACGATAGCGCCGGACACTTCGAGACTTGCCTGACCGATGCTTGATGAGCGGGCGATTGCCCGCATGACGACCGCTGCCCTGCAGCGACATTTCCCAACACTTCCCGAAATTTTTTGAACCGCCGGCCCGCGGGCCGCACAACCGCGCCTTTGTGCGCCAAGGAGAATGCCATGCGTAAATTGATCGCCGCCATGAAGATTTCCGTCGACGGCAAGGCGGAGGGGCCGACCGGCATCGCCGACTGGGTGCATGCCTGGTCGGAGGATTATGGGCTGACGGATCAGGTCGATGCCTGCGTGCTCGGTGGCCGCATGTATCCGGGCTACGAGCAGTACTGGACCGCGATCCAGAGCGCGCCCAACGAGCCGCTGCCGATGACCGGTAAGCCAGCGGCGCGGGAAGAGCTGCCCTGGGCACGCTTTGCCGCCAAAACGCCGCACTATGTGCTGTCGAACACGCTGAAGTCAGCCAACTGGCCGATGACGCGTTTTCTCAGGTCCAACGACGATGTCGCGGCACTGAAGCGCCAGCCCGGCAAGGACATCTATTTGATGGGCGGCTCGACCATCGTCGACAGCCTTACCGAGGCCGGGCTGGTCGACGAGTTGCGCCTCGTCCTCTATCCGCTGATTGCCGGCGAGGGCAAGGTGCTGTTTTCGACGACGGCTCAGCGGCGCGACCTGGAACTGACCAAAGTCGAGCAATTGCCGGGCGGGCGGCTGAGCCTGATCTACAAGATCGGCTGAGCGCTCAGAGCCTGTTTGGAAACTCCACAGGCTGTCTCACCCGTCCCTGAGCCAGACCAGCATTTCGCCGGGCTCGCGGTTGTCCCAGGCGAAATAAGGAATGGCGGTCAGGCGGGTTTGAGTGGTGGCCGGCGGCGCTGGCCGGTAGAGCCCGCTTTGCCAGCCGCCGCCGGCATCGGCTTGCGCGGTGGCCGACAGCGTCACCATCCCGCCGAGAAGCTCCGGCCGTTGCTGCGCTTCGACATCCGCCGTCCTCGGCAGCGTCAGGCGATGCAGCTGGCTTTCATTGTCGGTCGCCTCGACGCAGTAGATCAGCGGACCGCGCGACAACGCGACACGGCCGGCATCCTGCCGCACCTGCGGGTTGGCGTAAAGCCGCTCGATCGGCATTTCGAGATCGAGCAGGACGCGGTCGCCCTTCTTCCACGTGCGCCGGATCGCGGCATAGCCGTCGCTGGTGACATCCTCCAGGCCGACCGGGTCGCCGTTCACCCTCATTTCGGCGCCGGTGCTCCATGCCGGGATGCGCAAGTGGAGTGTGAACTCCACCGGTGCCTGCGGTTCGAGCGTGATCTCGACGGCGCCGTCCCAGGGATAACGGCTCGCCTGCGTCAGGCTCACCGGGGTGCCTGATATGTCGAAACGGGCGGTCGAGTCGCCATAGAGATGCACGGCAACAGCATCGTCGGCCAGGCTGTAGAAATAGCTGCCGATCGAGGCGACCATACGCCCGATATTGGGCGGGCAGCAGGGGCAACGGTGCCATTTCCAGCGGTTATGCTTGCCCCGGCTTTCGAGTGGATTCTCGTAGAAGAACAGCGAGCCGTCGAGCGACAGGCCCGAGATCGAGCCATTGTAGAGGGCGCGCTCCATGATGTCGGCGTAGCGGGCGTTCGGCCCCATGCCGAGCATGCGGCTGGCCCAGAACACCAGCCCGACCGCGGCGCAGGTCTCGGCATAGGCGCTCTCGTTGGGCAGGTCGTAATCGCTGGTGAAACCCTCATTGTCCGCCGACGGCCCCAGTCCGCCGGTGATGTAGAGGCTCTTGGTGGTGACATCGTCCCACAGCCGGTCGAGTGCCGTCCGCAGCGTGTCGTCGCCATATTCGGTGGCGATGTCGGCCATGCCCGAATAGAGGTACATTGCCCTGACCGCATGGCCGACGACCTTGTCCTGCTCGCGCACCGGAATGTGCGACTGGTTATACTCATAGGTCTTGAAGTGGAAATCCTTCGGATCGGCACCGCGGGCGCGCGCCTCCTCGTCGAAGTAATGTGGCTGCTGGCCGCGCTGGTCGATGAAGTATTTCGCCAGCTCCATGTATTTCTGCTCGCCGGTCACCCTCGCCAGCTTGACCAGCGCCAACTCGATCTCCTCGTGGCCGCAAAAGCCGTGTTTCTGGCCGGACCGCGGTCCCAGCACCGTGGCGATATGGTCGGCGAAACGGCACATCACATCGAGCAGTTTGCGTTTTCCGGTGGCCTGGTAGTAGGCGACCGCGCCTTCGATCAGGTGGCCGGCGCAATAGAGTTCATGGCAGTCGCGCAGATTGGTCCAGCGCTGGCCAGGCTGGATGCGCTGATACCAGCTCGAGAGGTAGCCGTCCGGCTGCTGCAGCTTCTCATACATGTCGATGACGGCATCGATCTTCTTCTCCAGATCGGGGTTCTTGCGCCGGTAGAGCGAATAGGCCGCGGTCTCGATGGTCTTGCCCCAGTCGGAATCCCAGAACATCTGCGTCGTCACCGTGCTGGCGGTGAAGCCGTCGCTGACATGGAAGGGGATGACGACACCGGGCGAGGGCCGGTCAGGGTCGATCTGCTCCAGCATGCGGGCCTCGACACAGCGGTCGTAAAGGATGCCGGCGGTGGCGCTGGCGACGGCGTCGGCGCGGTCGCCCCAAAAACCCTGCACGTGGACCTGCGGCACCGGCAGCGGGCGGAAGGCGAGCTTGGGTTTGCCCGTCTTGCCCGCTCCGACGGTTTGGGTGGATGGCGATGCGGTCATGAACTTACTCCATTCGGTCGAATTACTTGACGGCTCCGGCCATCAGGCCGCGGATGTAGAAGCGCTGCAGAACCAGGAACAGGATGAGGCACGGCACCATCATCACGGTGACGCCCGCCTGCACCGCGCCCCAGTCGATGGCGCCGAAACGGCCCGACTGAAGTGCTGTCATCATCACCGGCAGCGTGAATTTGGACTGGTCGGTCATCAGCACCAGCGCGGCGAGGAACTCGTTCCAGGCGCCGAGAAAGGCAAACAGCGCGATGGTGACGACACCCGGCCAGACCAGCGGCAGCATCACCWTCACAAGCATGGTGAGATTGCCGGCGCCGTCCATGCGGGCGGCTTCCTCGATCTCGCGCGGCACCGCGTCGAAGGCGTTGCGCATCATGAAGATCGAGAACGGCAGTTGCAGCGTCACATAGACGCCGACCAGGCCGGTCAGCGTGTTGTGCAGGCCAAGCTTGGTCAGCACCAGGAAGATCGGCGTCAGGATCGACTGGAACGGGATCATGATCGTCGACAGGATGAGGACGAAGAACAGGTCCTTGAACGGGAACCGGAACCGCGAAAAGCCATAGCCGGCCAGCACGCTGACGGCGACCGACAGCACGACGGTCATCACCGAGACATAGATGCTGTTCTGCGCCGAGATCCAGAGCCCGTCACCGAAGCTGTTGAGCGTGACATAGTTCTCCAGCGAGACGCCCGACGTTGGCCACGGCGGCAGGGGCGGCAGGCGCGCTTCCTGCGCCGGCTTGAAGGCCGACAGCACCGCCCACACGATCGGCGCCGCAAACAGCACCGAGGCGATGATGCCGGTCGAATGCTCGGCGATGCGGGCGGCGAGCCTGCGGTTGCGGGAGGTGGCCTGCGCCATCAGTCGAGACCCTCCGGCTTGCGCAGCAGCCACAGCTGGACGAGGCTGAGCGCCACCAGGATGACCAGCAGGACCATGGACAGCGCGGCGCCATAGCCGAGCTTGAACGACACGAAGGACTGGTTGAAGATCCAGTAGACTGCCGTCAGCGTCTGGTTGCGCGGGCCGCCGCGCAGGATGATGTAGAACTGGTCGAAGGCGAGGATCGAGCCGGCGACCGACAGGATCAGCGCCAGCGCCAGCGTGCGGCGCATCAGCGGCAGCGTGATCGCCCTGAACCGGGCGAACGGCCCGGCGCCGTCGATGACCGCCGCCTCCTGCAGATCCTGCGGGATCGATTGCAGGCCGGCCATCAGGATGATCATGGTGAAGCCGGCGACCTTCCAGACGACCATGGCGATGATCGACCAAAAGGCCGGCTGGAAAGTGGCCAGCAGGTTGAACTTCCTGTCGATCAGGCCGAGATCGTAGGCGGCCGGGCTGAACAGGCCGGAATCGACGTTCAAGAGCCATGACCAGAGCAGGCTGGCCGAGGCAAAGCCGACAACCGCCGGCATGAAGAACATGGTGCGATAGAGATTGGTCAGCGGCCGCGGCCGTTCGACGAACAGCGCCAGCGGAAACGCCACCGCGAAGATCGCGATGGTGACGACCAGTGTGTACCAGCCAGTGAAGCGCAGCGCATTCCAGAACCTGGTGTCGTGCAGGATCGCGACATAGTTGCCGAGGCCGATATAGCTGCGCTCGCCCATCAGCGGCCAGTTGTGCAGCGACATCCACGCCGTCATGCCGAGCGGGATGAGGAAGAAGACGACGACCAGCGCGACGGCCGGCGCGACATAGAGCAGGCCGATCCACTGCCGGCGGCCGGCGCCGGTGAGCTTTCGGGCGCGTGGTGGGGCAGGGGTTTCTGCTGTGATGGAGGTCATGCTTGCTCTTCCGTTGCATCCGGCGCGCCGCCCAACCTCCCCCTTGTGGGGAGGTTGGACCGCAGGTCCGGGTGGTGGGCCGGCGCCGCCCGCACCCCGCTGCTTCGCAGAGACCCTTCCCACAAAGGGGGAGGGTAAGGAGCGGCGCGCCGGCCACCCGCCCAGGGAGACAGGCGGGTGGCCGGCAGGCGTCCGCTACTTCTGCGGCGCCTGGTCTATGATCGACTGCATCGTCTCCTGGGCATTGGCGATGGCGCCGTCGACATCGTCGCCGAAGAAGACCTCGTTGATCATCTGCGTCCACGGACCGTTGGCGGAGTTGATCAAATCGTTGAACACCACGGAATAGGGGGTGCGACCCTTGGCCATGGCCTCGGCGGCGATCTGGTAACGCGGATCGAGATCCTTCAGCGCTTCCTTGGCGATGTCACCACGCACCGGCAGGCTGCCGTACTTGGCCAGGATGGTCTGGCCCTCGAGCGAATAGGCGAAATCGAGGAACTCCTTCACCACGGCGAGTTTCGGGGTGCCCTTGGTGACGACGAAATTGTCACCGCCAGCAAAGGACGACCAGCCGCTTTCCTTGCCCGGCAGGAAGGTAACGCCGTAGTCGACATCGGGATACTGGGTGTTGAGCGCGCCGATGGCGAAGGCGCCGGACGGCGAGATGCCGATATTGCCGGCGGCGAACGCGGCAAAGAAGTTGGCCCCGGTATCGGTCTGCGCGCCTGCCGGCACCAGGTCCTTCTTGACCATAGAGCGGTAGAGGTCGATGGCGCCGCGCAGTTGCGGGCTGTCCAGCGTCGCCTTCGAGCCATCCTCGCTGAGGATATCACCGCCCGACGCCCAGATCAGCGGCGTGAAGGTGAAGATGTTGCAGCCGCCGCAATTGCCGGAGAAGTAGAAGCCCTTGATGTTGCCGCCGAGCGCGTTGACCTTCTCGGCGTCGGCGGCGATCTCGGCCCAGTTGGTCGGGCCTTTTTCGGGATCGAGGCCGGCCTGCTTGAACAGCTTCTTGTTCCAGATCAGCACCGAGGCGTCGGCCGAGAACGGCAGGCCGTAGATGTGGTCCTTGTAGGTGCCGGTCTTCACATGCGCCGGCGACAGGCTGGAGAAATACGGCAGCGATTTCGCCCAGTCGGTGATGTCCTCGAGCTGACCGGCGGCGGCGAAGGACGGGGTGTAGATCAGGTCGAGCGACAGCGCATCGGGCGCTGTGCCACCGGCGGCCGCCGCACCATATTTCGGGATGATCTCGGCATTGGGGATGATGTCCAGCTTGATCTGGTTGGTGTGCGCCTTGTTGTAGGCATCGACGATCCTCGGCATGAAATTCGAGCCGTCGGCGCGCACCCAGATGTTGGCCGTCTCGGCGGCCGCGGCACTGATGCCGCCACCCAGTACGGCAGCGGCCAGGGCCAGTTTGGCAATCAGGTTCCTCATGTTCTCCTCCTCCAGGGTTCGCCGCGGTCCGCGGCTTGGCACCGATCGCGCGGCGCGTGGTTTTCAGCCATCCAGCGGATGGCCGCATGACTGCCGCACCACCAGCCGGCACGGCAGTTTTCGAATGCCCGGCGCGGCGGGCTTGCCGCCGACCAGCGACAACAGGGTCAGCCCCGCCTCGCGCCCGAGGGCGACCAGGTTCATGTCGACGGAGGTCAGCGGCGGGCGCGTCGCTTCGGCCAGGATCTCCCAATTGTCGAAACCGATGACGCCGACATCGCCGGGAACGCCGAGGCCGCGTTCGCGCAAGGCATCGATGACACCGCGTGCGATCTGGTCGTTGCCGCAAAAGACGGCGTCCGGCCTTTCATTCTTGCTGTCGAACAGCTGCGCCACCGCCTCGTGACCCCAGGCTTCCGACCAGGCGCCGAGCAGCGGCTCGGTGACCGGCAAGCCGTTTTCGGCCAGCACGTCGCGGTAGGCCTGGGCTCGCGCATGCACCACGGCAAAGCTTGCCGGCCCCGTTACATGGGCGATGCGCTGGCGGCCGAGCCGGCACAGATGCTCGACCGCCAGCCGCGCGCCGCCGGCATCGTCCGAGACGAAGGCGATGGCGTCGGGATCGGGCTGCGTGAAGGCATAGATCACCGGGACCCGCAGATTGCTGAGGTCGACCGGCAGATGGCGGTCGATGCGCTTGCCGGTGGCGATGATGCCGTCGACGCGCTTGTCGAGCATGGCGTCGACATGCATCTGGCCGAGGCGCGGATCCTCCTCGACATTGCACAGGAACACCGAGACGCCATTGTCGACCAGCGCGTCCGAGATGCCCGACATCAGCGGCAGCGAGAAGCGGCCATAGGTATCGTTGGTGAGCAGGCCGACGGTGAAGCTGCGCCGCCTGAGCAGGCTCTGCGCCAGGCTGTTGGGCCGGAAGCCGAGACGCCGGGCGGTCTCGCGAATACGCTCGCGCGTCTCGGCGGTCATGCGCCCCTGGTCGTTGAGCGCCTTGGAAGCGGTGGCGACGCTGACGCCGGCCTGCGCCGCCACGTCACGCAAGGTGACTGGCTTGGAAAAGACCGGGACAGGCTCCGATGCCATCGCGTCAAAAATCCTTAGTTGGGAAAAGGTTTTCTCTTACAATCCAGAGAAAGAGCCAGCCTTGCGGCCAACCCAGTCAAAACTGTTGGAAAAACCTTTTCTCAAATGAGGCTAGGCTACATCCAGAGCTTGTTCAAGGGAAAAATTGCCGGCGCCCGTGGGTGGGATTTTCGCGGCAAAATTCCGGTGAAGCCCGGCCACCCGTCAGTGAAGTGTTAATCGCTTGCGCGCCATGGTGGTCGCCCGCCAGGACAGCAGAGCTCCGCCATGCCCGATACGCCCTACACCCCGAAAGGCCCGGCGCGAACCGATGTCTCGCAGCTCGGCAGGGGGGCAAGGCACGACAGCCGCTCCGACGAACGCCGCCAAGCCGCCACGATCGCCCGGCTCAAGGCGGAAATCGCGGCGCAGGCCGAACTGATTGCCAGGCAAGAGCTTTCATTGGCCCACAGCCGCAAGATCTTCGACCGCGCCTCGGCGGCAGCGCGCCTCGGCGTCTGGGAATGCAGCCTGCCCGACGAGCGGCTTACCTGGACCGACGTGGTCTATGACCTGTTCGACCTGCCGCGCGGCTCAGCGCTCGATCGCTCGGAGATCATCAAGTGTTATCCGGCGGAGTCGCGCAAGGCGTTGGACAGCCTGCGCGGCCGGGCGATCGCCGAGCGCAACGGCTTCACCCTCGATGCCGAGATCACCACCCTTGCCGGCTGCAGCCGCTGGATCCGCATCACCGCGACGGTCGAGTGCGAGGACGGCGTTCCGGTGCGGATCTTCGGCATGAAGCAGGACATCACCGAGGAAAAGATCCTGTCTGACCGGATGCGCTATCTGGCCGAATATGACGTCATGACGGGGCTGGCCAATCGCGGCCGGTTCCAGGCGCGGCTTGCGCATACGGACGAGGGCCGCCCGCTCGGCGCGCTGCTGCTGATCGATCTCGACGGCTTCAAGGCCGTCAACGACACGTTCGGCCATGTCGTCGGCGACGAATGCCTGAAGGCGGCCGCTGAGCGGCTTGCCGGCAGTTGCGGCGAGGCGGATCTGGTGGCGCGCGTCGGCGGCGACGAGTTCGCGGTCTTGCTCGGCCCGCATCTCGACCGCGGCGCGGTCTCCGGCCTGGCGCGCGGCATCATCGAGGCGATGGGCAAGCCGGTCAGCGCTTGCGGCCAGTCGCTCAGGCTCGGCGCCTCGGTCGGCATCGCCTTCGCCCAGGCTGGCGCCCCATGCGACCTGTTCATGCAGGCCGATACCGCGCTCTATGCCGCCAAGGCGGCAGGGCGCAACACGTTCCGCATCTTCAAGTCCGACCCCGCCGCGAAGGGTCGCAGCGCCGCGGCCTGAGGGCCGGCGTGTTGTCCGGCCTTAGTCGACGGGCGCCGCGCATCTTTCACCAACGCCGTCCCTATCTGCATTTGGCATGCAGGGCGCTCGAGAAAAGAGTGCTATGCAAGGTAAGGGAGCATTCTTGCTCCGGCTCCTTCCCCGACATTCGAGGTCATTTCGTGCGTGAACCGTCACTGCTGCCTGTGTTTGGAAAACTTGGCGTCAAGGCGCCTGTCGCCACCGTCGCGGCGCCGGCTTCGTCGGCAGGTGTCGCGTTGCGGCTGCGGGATTTTCTGGCCACACATGGCGGCATGGTGCTGAAACTGTCGGTCATCGCCTGGACGGTGCTGATCCTGGCGGCGGTGTTTTTCATGATACAGGGCTGACCGGCATGGCCAACCGCTACGCGCTGCGCATGGAGCTGCCCCAGAGCTGGACCATCATCGATGTCTTCACCGGCCAGCCTGCCGTGATCCGGCAAAAGGTGATGGTCGGGATGGGCCCGCGCGAGGCCGAGGACATGGTCGTGCAGATGAACGTCCGTGACGTCAAGCGCCGGGAGAGAGCAGAGCGCAAGTCCTGACCTGTGCCGCCG
>NZ_JBFULQ010000086.1:0-16884 GCF_054049815.1 Mesorhizobium sp. P5_C1
GCTTTCGACCTTGTGGTGGGATTCGATCGTCGCCTCCCGCGCGCCGATCGATCCGGTCATGATCTGGAATTCCAGGTCGGCGAGGCCGACCTGCGAGCCGATCTCGCGTTCCCATTTCTTCATCAGTTCGAGCACGGTCTGCTTGTGCCCGAACTTGGCGTCGATCTGCCATCTGGCGCTGAACATGGACGGCTCACTCGTCCCAGGCCTGCACGACGGTCTGCCGTGCGATCCGCCCGTTCTTCATCTCCAGCATGGCTGCCGCGAACACTTTCGTGCCGTCCGGATAGGTGCAGGCCTGGGTGAAGGCAAGGCTGTCGCCATCGGCGATCGTGGTATCGACCTTGTGGGTCATCGCCCGGCTGCAGATGTCGTCCCAGAACGTGCTGATCGCTGCGCGCCCGCGGATTTCGCGCGGCTTGCTCGGTGGGTTGTTACGGTCGATCACCCGCACCAGCGCGTCGTCCGCATAGAAGCTCGACAGCATCTTTCCATCACGGCCTTCGATCGCCTTCTTGATCGCCGCGCCGTCTACGCTCTGTGTCTTGGTCAGCATTTTCTTGTCCTCCATATGCCCGTCTTCGCGATCGGGCGGTCGATGATCATGATGCTGCCGGGCGCTTATCGCCGGGCAGGGATTTCCTCACTGCGACTTGGCCTTGACGGCCGCGAACACGTCGTCGGTCTGCTTCTTGAAGGTCGCGAGATCGACCTGGCTGCCGTTGAGCATCGTCGACCAGTGGCGCACGATCGCGGCCATCGCCACCGCCTCCTTGATCTCCTCGTCGCTGGCGCCGTTGAGCTTGGCCGCCTCGGTATGGAAATAGATGCAGTATTGGCATGGGATCTGCGCGGCGACGGCGAGCCCCAACAGTTCCTTGGTCTTGCCGTCGAGCGCGGTCTTCGGATTGAGCTGCACGCCCTTGATCTCGGCCCAGGCGCCGGCCACGGCCACATCCGGCAAGGTCTTGAACATGTCCGGCACCGAGCCGAGCGTCGCCTGGATGTCCTTGTAGGCGGCTGTCGCAGACGCGTCCTCGGCCTTTGCGGGAGCTATAGCGAACAACGCTCCAACACCTGCCGCAATAACCAGCGATCCGAGTGTCCGGTTTGACTTCAGCATTTGATCCTCCCTTGGCAGGCCTTTCCGGGCGACATCCGCCTGGCCCACATGGAGAATTGATAGCGCCTGCAGGCCACGCGCCGCTTCGCCCGAAAGCGCCATGGCTCCTATGGCCCGTCCGGGCCAGTGTGCCTTGCGGAAAATGCCGCTGCCGCGGCCCGCGACGGCAGGTCCAGCTTGAGCAGTATATTGGCGACGTGGCGCTTGACCGTGTGCTCGCTCAGCCCGAGCTCGGCGGCAATCGCGGCATTGCTCTTGCCATCGGCAATCAGGCTCACAACTTCGCTCTCGCGCGCCGTCAGCGAAGCCGGCTCCGTCGCCCTGGCCTTGGGACGGCAGGCCGGTTCCAGATGCTGTTCGGACATCGCCAGCACGAGCGCCAGCGGCTCGTCCAGTTCATCGATGCTGATACGGCCGGCATCGGCGAAATGGAGCCCTGAGCCGGCCGCCAGCTCCGCGACCAGCCGCGATGCCAGGATGTCGCCGCGCCCGGCATGAGCAGCGAGTTGCATCGTCACGCGAGCTGTCAGCCCTTCCGGCGATCCGCGCAACTCGACCTCGCCGACATGCGCCCCCTGCGCGCTCGCTACGCCGATGTCCTGCGCTGCGTCGCGCAACGCCGCTGCGCATCGCAAGGCGCGCCCCGGTCCGTCGAAACGTGAAATCATCACTTCGCCAGGCGTTTCCACGCAGCGCCCGCCATGGCGTCCGACAAGGGTTCGCCATGTTTCCTGGAAGCGCTGGCTGCGTTCGCTCCACATGCGGTCGCCGAGCCGCGCCGTGTCATGGATGCGTGTCACCAAAAGCGCCGCCAGCACGCGCTCCGCTTCCGCCACGGCGCGCTGGCCGGTCAGGAATTCCTCGATCAGGTCAGCCACCCGATCGACATCGCCGGTCCAGATCGGATGGTCGCGCCCGGGGATTTCCGCCAGCCGCGCATTTGGGATGGTCTTGGCCAGGAAGCGGCTGGCGTCGGGATCGACCCGCACATCGTTGCGGCGATGGATCAGCAGCGTTGGCGCGCGGATTGCCGCGAGCACGCCGCGCACGTCGATCCCGGCGTTCATGCGCGCCAGTGCGCCCGCTGCGGTCGGGCTTGCCGACAACCGCTCGAAGCGCGCCCACCATTGGGTGAAATGCGGGTCGTCGATCCGGCCCGGCGCGAAGCTGGGCAAGGTGGCACCCGTGCCCCATGACGTTTCAGCCGTCTCGATGAAGGCCTCGAGGCGTTCCGGCGGCATCACCCATTTGTGGAAATGCGCATAGCCGCCATAGAGCGCCAGCGCCCGCGTCCTTTCCGGATAGGTGGCGGCGAACAGCATCGCCATTGGCGCGCCTTCCGAGGCGCCAAGCAGTGCGGCCCGGCCGCTGCCGGTCGCGTCCATCACGGCACGCACATCGTCCATGCGCGTTTCGAGGCTGGGCAGGTGGTGCGCGTCGACGCGGTCGGACAGTCCCGTGCCGCGCTTGTCGAACAGGATCAGCCGCGAGAATGCCGAAAGCCGCTTCAGCAGCCGGCTGTAGCCTTCGTCTTCCCAGTGCAGCTCGAGATTGGAAATGAAGCCGGGCACGAAGACGAGATCGAACGATCCCTGCCCGACCACCTGATAGGCGATCCGCACATCGCCGCTACGGGCATATCGGGTCTCGATCGGCCTCAAGAGGTTGCGCCCCGGCCTGACGACTTCTGGTCGTCAAACCATAGCAGAACAGCCTGATCGCGGCAGTTCAAACTTTAGCGATGGAAAATATAGGCGCGGTGCCTCGCCGCTATTTTTGCGAAGCGGCGACGTCGGCCGGGGAGGCCTCGAGCCCGAGTCGGAGGTCGGCCTCGGCCGGCGTGATCGGTCGCCTGATCTTGGCCGAGGCGGCGACCACCAACTCGTTGAAATTCTCGGTGCCGCCGTCCAGCAAATCGAACAGCTGCCGCCGCATCCTCGGCTCCCAGAACTTGTTGATATGCTCGGCGACGCCGGCAATGCCTTCCTCGCGCGGCTTGGAATGGAAAAAATCGGCGATCTGGTTTGCCATGCGCACCAGCTTCTCGCTGGTGCTCATGATGTGTTCTTCGTCATGCGACATGCTTGGCAACTCCGCAAACCACCCGGTCGGGGTGGGTGAAAATATCGAAATCATCGCCGCGAACCAGCGCAACCAGTGTCATCCCGGCGGCCTCCGCGGTGCGGATGGCCAGCGCGGTCGGCGCCGAAACGGCGATGATGATTGCGGCGCCGATAGCCGCCGTCTTCTGCACCATTTCGACCGAAACGCGCGACGTCACCACCACAGCGCCCGTTGAGCCGTCGATGCCGGCTTTCGCCAACGCACCTGCGAGTTTGTCGAGCGCATTGTGGCGGCCGACATCCTCACGCGCCATGACGATGCCCTTGTCCGGCATATAGAAGCCGGCGGCGTGCACGGCTCCGGTCTCCGTGTGCAGCGGCTGCACTTTCGACAAAAGCTTGACCGAGCGGACGATATCGTCGGCATCAAATGTAAGCGTCGACGAACCGACCGCGTCGACCGAACGCATCGCTTCCTCGATCGATTCGATGCCGCACAGGCCACAACCAACCGGACCGGCCAGTCGTCTGCGCCGCGCTTCGAAACGCGTATTAGCGCTGTCCTTCAACCGGATCTGGATATCGATGCCGGCGCCATGATCCTCGACCTCGATGGCTTCGATCTCGTCAGGCTTGGCGATGATGCCTTCGGTCAGCGAGAAGCCAAGCGCGAAATCCTCGAAATCGGCCGGGCTTGCCATCATCACCGCATGGGTGGTGCCGGCAAACGAGAACGCCACCGGCGTCTCTTCCGGCACCATCCGGTTGGCAGCCGTCGTCCCGCTCGCGCGACGCGCCAGCCGCGAGACCTGCGTCGTGGCTTTGCGGCGCTCGCTCAAGACTACTCCGCCGCTTGCAGCGAGGCGATGCGCCGGCTCTGCTTGGCCTGTTCGTCATAGTCGCGCTGCCATTCCGACGGGCCGTTGGAGGCGCCGACCTGCACCGCCGTCACCTTGTATTCCGGGCAGTTGGTCGCCCAGTCGGAGAAGTCGGTGGTGATGACGTTGGCCTGCGTGTCCGGATGATGGAAGGTCGTGTAGACCACGCCGGGCGACACCCGGTCGGTGATCAGCGCGCGCAACGTCGTCTCGCCTGAGCGGCTTGTCAGCCGGACCCAGTCGCCGTCGCGCAGTCCGCGATTCTCCGCATCGTGCGGGTGGATCTCCAGCCGGTCCTCGCTGTGCCACATGATGTTGTCGGTGCGCCTGGTCTGCGCGCCGACATTGTACTGCGACAGGATGCGGCCGGTGGTCAGCAGCAGCGGGAAGCGCGGGCCGGTCCTTTCGTCCGTTGCCACATATTCGGTGCGGATGAACTTGCCCTTGCCGCGCACGAAACCATCGATATGCATGATCGGGGTGCCGAGCGGTGCCTTCTCGTTGCAGGGCCATTGCACGGATCCGACACGGTCGAGCAACTCGAAGGAGACGCCGGCGAAGCTCGGCGTCGTCTGGGCGATCTCGTCCATGATCTCGGAGGGATGCCGGTAGTTCCAATCCAGCCCGATCGCCCGGGCAAGCTCCTGCGTCGCCTCCCAATCGGCGTAGCGCGCCTTCGGCTCCAGAACCTTGCGCACCATGTTGATGCGACGCTCGGCATTGGTGAAGGTGCCGTCCTTCTCGAGGAAGGTCGAGCCCGGCAGGAAGACATGCGCGTAGTTCGCCGTCTCGTTGAGGAAGAGGTCATGCACGACGACACATTCCATGGCAGCCAGACCGGCGGCGACATGCTTGGTGTCGGGATCGGACTGCAGAATGTCTTCGCCCTGGATGTAGATGCCTTTGAAGCTGCCGTCGACGGCGGCGTCCAGCATGTTGGGGATGCGCAGGCCGGGTTCGTCGTCCAGCTTCACGCCCCACAGGCTTTCATAGATGTCGCGCACGGCTTCGCCGGAGATGTGACGGTAGCCCGGCAGTTCGTGCGGGAACGAGCCCATGTCGCAGGAGCCCTGCACATTGTTCTGGCCACGCAGCGGGTTCACGCCGACGCCCGGCCGGCCGATATTGCCGGTGGCCATGGCGAGGTTGGCGATCGCCATCACCGTGGTTGAGCCCTGGCTGTGTTCCGTCACCCCGAGGCCGTAATAGATCGCACCGTTGCCCCCGGTAGCATAGAGACGCGCCGCGCCACGGATTAGCTCCGGATCGACGCCGGACAGTTTGCCAACGGTTTCAGGGCTGTTTTCCKGCAAGGCGACGAACGATGCCCAATCCTGGAACTCCGCCCAGTCGCAACGTTCGCGAATGAAGGCCTCGTTGAAAAGACCCTCGGTGACGATCACATGCGCCAGCGCCGTCAGCACCGCCACATTGGTGCCGGGCTTCAGCGGCAGGTGATAATCCGCTTCAACATGTGTCGACTTGACCATCTCGGTGCGACGGGGATCGAGCACGATCAGCTTGGCGCCCTGACGCAGCCGCTTCTTCAGCCGCGAGGCGAACACCGGGTGGGCCGAAACGGGATTGGCACCGATTATGACGGCAACGTCTGTGTAGTCGACGGAGTCGAAATCCTGCGTGCCGGCCGAGGTGCCATAGGTCTGGCCGAGCCCGTAGCCCGTCGGCGAGTGGCAGACGCGCGCGCAGGTGTCGACATTGTTGTTGCGGAAGCCCTGCCGCACCATCTTCTGGACGAGGTAGGTTTCCTCGTTGGTGCAGCGCGACGAGGTGATGCCGCCAATCGCGGTGCGGCCGTACTGATACTGGATACGGCGGAATTCTTTGGCCGTGTGGGAAATAGCCTCTTCCCAGGTCACCTCGCGCCAGGGGTCGGTGATCYKTTCGCGGATCATCGGCGASRAGATGCGGTCCTTGTGGGTGGCGTAGCCMYARGCGAAMCGGCCCTTSACRCAGGAATGRCCSTSGTTCGCCTKGCCCTCCTTGTAGGGCAYCATGCGGATGACCTCGTCATCCTTCACTTCGGCCTTGAACGAGCAGCCAACGCCGCAATAGGCGCAGGTGGTGACGGCCGAGCGCTCCGGCAGGCCTTTGGCAAGGACTGTTTTTTCGCGCAGCGCATCGGTCGGACAGGCCTGCACGCAGGCGCCGCAGGACACGCATTCCGAATCGATGAACGCCTCGTGCATTCCCGCCGAAACCCTCGATTCGAAACCACGTCCTTCGATGGTCAGCGCGAAGGTGCCCTGCACCTCTTCGCAGGCCCTCACGCAGCGCGAGCAGACGATGCATTGCGTGGGATCATAGGTGAAATAGGGGTTGGATTCGTCGCGTGCGATGTAATCGACCGTCAGCGAGCCATGGCCGGGTGCCACGCCGTTTTCCTGCTTGACGTGGTTGCGGCCCTCGATGCCGTAGCGGTTCTCGGTCAAGCCGATCGACTTCGCCACCATGTCGAACTCGCTGGCTCCGGTTCCGGCCGTCTCGTTCCAGCCGGTCGGATGGTCGGAGACGTAAAGCTCCATGACGCCGCGGCGAATGGCGTCAAGCCGCCCGGACTGCGTATGCACCACCATGCCTTCGCCGACAGGTGTCGTGCAGGACGCTGGCGTGCCGCCGCGCCCTTCGATCTCGACGAGGCAGACACGACATGAACCGAAAGAGTCCAGCATGTCGGTGGCGCAAAGCTTCGGGATCTCGACCCCGCCTTCCATCGCGGCACGCATGATCGAGGTGCCTTCCGGAACGGTGATGCTGCGGCCGTCGACGCTCAGCGTGACCTGCTTCTGCGCCTTCGATTGCGGGGTTCCGTAGTCGATCTCTTCGACGAGTGATGGGAAGTCGGCCTTGATGTTCATCTGCCAGCTCCTATTCAGCAGCCACGCGCACGGGCGCCGGCTTGAAGTCGTCGGGGAAATGCGTGATCGAGCTCATGACCGGGTAAGGCGTGAAGCCGCCCAGCGCACAGAGCGAGCCGAACTTCATCGTGTTGCAGAGGTCGGTGACCAGAGCGAGGTTCTTCTCCGGCTCGATGCCCGCGGCGAGCTTGTCGATGGTCTCGACACCGCGCGTCGAGCCGATGCGGCAGGGAGTGCACTTGCCGCAACTTTCGATGGCGCAGAACTCCATGGCGAAGCGTGCCTGTTTCAGCATGTCGGCAGTGTCGTCGAACACCACGATGCCGGCATGGCCGATCAGCCCGTCCTTGGCCGCGAAGGCTTCATAATCGAACGGCGTGTCGAACAGCGCGCGCGGGAAATAGGCGCCGAGCGGTCCGCCGACCTGCACCGCCTTGACCGGGCGTCCCGTCGTCGTGCCGCCGCCGATGTCGTCGACGATCTCGCCCAGCGTCATGCCGAAGGCCGCTTCGAACAGGCCGCCATACCTGATGTTGCCGGCGATCTGGATCGGGATCGTGCCGCGCGAGCGGCCCATGCCGAAATCCTTGTAGAAGGCCGCACCCTTGTCCATGATGACGGGCACCGAGGCCAGCGAGATAACGTTGTTGATCACCGTCGGCTTGCCGAACAGCCCCTTATGCGCCGGCAGCGGCGGCTTTGCGCGGACCATGCCGCGCTTGCCTTCGAGTGAGTCAAGCAGCGCCGTCTCCTCGCCGCAGACATAGGCGCCTGCGCCGACCCTGATCTCCATGTCGAACGCATAGGGCGAACCCAGCACATTGGCACCAAGCACGCCGGCCTTGCGGGCAACCTCGACGGCTTTGTTCATCATCGCCACCGCATGCGGATATTCCGAGCGGACATAGACAAAGCCTTTGGTCGCACCCGTGGCGATTCCGGCGATCGTCATGCCTTCGATCAGCACGAAGGGGTCACCCTCCATGATCATGCGGTCCGCGAAGGTACCGGAGTCGCCTTCGTCGGCGTTGCAGACGATGTATTTACGGTCGCCCACGGTATCGAGCACCGTCTTCCACTTGATGCCGGTCGGGAAGCCCGCGCCGCCGCGCCCGCGCAGTCCGGATTCGGTGACTTGGGCGACAATGGCGGCGGGCGTCAATGCCAACGCGTTCGTCAGCCCATTCAAGCCGCCATGCTTCTTGTAGGATTCGAGCGACAGCGGATCGATGACGCCGCAACGCGCGAAGGTCAGCCGCGTCTGCTTGGCCAGGAAGGGGATTTTGTCCGGCGCGCCCAGCCAGCGCTTGTGAGGGCCGCCGGTGAGGAAGCCGCTGTCGAACAGGCTTTTGACGTCGGATGGCTTGACCGGGCCATAGGCGACGCGGCCGTTGGCGGTCGCAACTTCGACCATCGGTTCGAGGAAATAAGCGCCGCGCGAGCCGTTGCGCACGATCTTGGCTTCGATGCCGCGCTCCGCCAGTTCACTTGCGATCGCCTTGGCGACCTTTTCGGCGCCCAGCGCCAGTGCACCGGAATCGGCGGGAATGTAGATACGCGGGATCATGAGCGCACCTCGGCAACGATCTCGTCGAGCTTTTCGTCATCGAGCCGCCCGATCACTTCGCCATCGAGCATGGCGGCGGGCGAACAGGCGCACAGGCCGAGACAATAGACCGGCTCCAGCGTCACCGAACCGTCGCGGGTCGTCTCGTGGAAGCCTATGCCCAGCAACTGCTTCAGTTTGGCGGCGATGGCGTCGGAACCCATCGACTGGCAGGATTCTGCTTGGCAGACCTTCAGCACATGCCGGCCGGCCGGATGGCTGCGGTAATCGTGATAGAAGGTGACAACGCCGTGCACCTCGGCCCTGGAGATGTTCAGCGCCTCGGCGATGACTGGCAGCGCATCCTGCGGCACATGGCCGAACTCTTCCTGGATGCCGTGCAGGATCGGCAGCAGCGGGCCTTCGAGGCCTTTCAGTTCCTGGATGATCGCGGTCGTGCGCGATGTGATCTCGGTACTTGCAGGCTGCATTGGCATGCAGCGCCCTCCCTGGTCGATAGCTTTTATCGCTAAGTCTTTACAAAATCAGAGGAAACCCTCGGAATCAATAAAGCTGTTTCGTTGCTCGATAGAAATTTTCTATCGAGCTTGGTCAGCCGCTATTATCTAGCCTAGCGGCGGGCGTGGAAATCGTCCGCCAGCGCCATCGCCTCGTCCAGCAGCGCCGAGACCAGTGGCGTGTGCGGCTCGCGCGGCGCAGCCACCAGGCCGACCGTGTGGCTGGCGTCCGGCTCGACGATCGGAATGGCCCGGATCGGTTCGGAAAAGCCGAATGTTTCCGCCAGGTTGAGCGGCATGATCGATGACCATTTGCCGGTGCGGATATGCGAAAACAGCACGATCATCGAATTGGATTCGAGTGTCGGCCGCACCTGCACCCCGGCCTCGGCCAGGTGCTGGTCGATGATGCGGCGGTTCTGCATGTCCGGCGTCAGCAGGCAGAGCGGCAGGCTGCTAAGCTCTGCCCATGTCACTTTGTCGCGGTCGGAATAGGGATTCCCCACCGCGGTGATCAGTTGATAGCGCTCGTCATAGAGCGGCACGCTGGTGACGCGCCCCAGCGGCTCGTTGTCGAGATAGGTGATGCCGGCATCGATGTCGAAATTGCCGAGCAGCGACAACACTTCGATGGAGGTCCGCGACAGCACCGAAAAGGTCACGCCGGGATGTTTTGCCCGAAAGGGGGTCGTCAGCCGCGCCACCATGGCCAGGGCGGTCGGAATTGCGGCAATGCGGATGCGACCAGACAGGCCGTGGCGCGCCGCCCGCATCTCTTCTCTCATGGTGCGGGTGTCGCCGACGATGCGACGCGCCCAGACCAATACTTGCTTGCCTTCGGGCGTCAGCCCCTGGAAGCGCGAGCCGCGCAGCACCAGCATCACGCCGAGCTGGCCCTCGAGCTGCTTGATGCCGGCCGACAGCGTCGGCTGGGTAACCCCGCACACTTCCGCCGCCCGGCCGAAATGCTCTTCCCTGGCCAGTGCGATGAAGAATTCCAGCTTGTCGATCATGGACGGAAGCTAGAGCATTTTGGCGTCCGCATAAATGCAACAGAACAAAAGCTTAGAACAAACCGCCGGCTCCAGGAAAACCGGCCAGGAGTGCCTGTTCCGGATCATGCGCCCGCCGCCTCTTCGAAAATGCGCAATAGCCTATTTGTCGACAAGGTTCAGGATGTTGCCGTCGGGATCCTTGAACCATGCCACCTTCATGCCGTAGCCGACATGCACGTCGCCCTCCAGCGTCAGGCCGGGCATCTCATAGTGCTCGAATGCGACACCCTTCGACCTCAACGACTTGACGATGGTCCCGATCTCGTCGCCGACTGTCCAGGTCACCGCCGTCGCCTTGTTGGTACCTGCGAATTGCGAATGATAGACATTGATCAGCGTGTCGCCGCTTTTGTAGACGATCAGTTCGCCACCCATATCATCCACCTGCTTGAGGCCCAGCGTCCCTTCGTAAAAGGCCTTTGCCCTGGCCAGGTCTTTCACCGCCACATTGGCCGTTGCGTTGCTGTTTGCGAGCATGATCGTCTCCTTCCCTGATTGCTCAACTCGATTGATTGCTCATGTCGATCCTTGAAATAGATCAGAGGGGCCGTTTGGCGATCGCCGGTTCGCAAAATGCCGGCTGCTCCGACACCGCCCGTCGTTTTTGCGGGCACACCAAGGCAGCTATTGCTCCACGGCTTGGTTCTGTCCGGAAACTGCACTATCTCAGGCCAAAGCTTGCATAAGGAAGAACTGATGTCCGTCACCAAGGAAATCGTCACCGAGCGCCTGAAGACGGTCAATGGCCCGGATTTCACCGGCAACATCGTTGACCTTGGCATGGTTTCCGAGATTTTCATCGCCGATTCCAAGGTCTTCTTCTCGATCACCGTTCCCGCCGCTCGCGCCCAGGAGATGGAACCGCTGCGGGCTGCTGCCGAGCGCGTCGTCAAGGCTATTCCCGGCGTTGCCGGTGCCGTCGTTGCACTGACGGCGGAAAAGAAAGGCGGCGGCATGGAAGCGCCGGTTCCATCGCGCCCCGCACCCAGGCCAGCGCCGCCGGCTGCCACCGCGCCGCGTGCCGCTTCGCACGCTCCGGCTTCGCACAGCCAGGGCAGGCGTGGCGTGCCAGGCATAGAAGCGATCATCGCCGTCGCTTCCGGCAAGGGTGGTGTCGGCAAGTCGACCACGGCCGTCAACATCGCTCTTGGCCTCGCCGCCAATGGTTTGCGCGTCGGCGTGCTCGACGCCGACATCTATGGCCCGTCTATGCCGCGACTGCTCAACATCCACGGCCGGCCGCAGACCGTCGACGGCAAGATCCTGAAACCGATGGAGAATTATGGGCTTAAAGTGATGTCGATGGGCTTCCTCGTCGATGAGGAGACACCGATGATCTGGCGCGGTCCGATGGTGATGTCGGCGCTGACGCAGATGCTGCGCGAGGTCGAATGGGGCCGGCTCGACGTGCTCGTCGTCGACATGCCGCCCGGCACCGGCGACGCACAACTGACCATGGCCCAGCAAGTCCCATTGGCCGGCGCCGTCATCGTCTCGACGCCGCAGGATCTGGCGCTGATCGATGCACGCAAGGGCCTCAACATGTTCAAGAAGGTCGACGTGCCGCTGCTCGGCATCGTCGAGAACATGAGCTATTTCATCGCTCCCGATACCGGCAAACGCTACGACATCTTCGGCCATGGCGGCGCGCGCCGCGAAGCCGAGCGTCTGGGCGTCACCTTCCTTGGCGAGGTGCCGCTCGAGATGGGCATTCGCGAAAGCTCGGATGCTGGCACGCCGGTGGTTGTCTCGAAGCCCGACGGCGCCGAAGCAAAGATCTACCGGGATATCGCTTCGAAGGTTTGGGACCGGATCAATGAAGAGCGTGGTGCGGCCGCGGATGCGGTGCCGAACATCGTGTTCGAGTAGTTTTTCGTTCGGTAGGCGCCGCCCCTCATTGTCCTGCCGGACATTTCTCCCCGTATCGTGACGGGGAGAAAGACACCGTCCTTGATGATTTCTCCAATCACCAGCGTGGGAGGAAGGGTGCCGACGTTGCGGCCAGTTCCCTTCTCCCCGTCACTATACGGGGAGAAGGTGCCGGCAGGCGGAGGAGGGGTAGCGCTGGCCTCAGAGAAGCTAGGCGTCGTTCGAGCGAGGACGTAACCTAAGCCGCGCCAACCTTCTCGCCGAAGCTGGAAAAAAACTGTCCGGCCAGTTTCTTCGAGGTCGATTCGATCAGCCGGCTGCCGAGCTGCGCGATCTTGCCGCCGACATCGGCCTTGGCCGCGTATTTCAAGACCGTGGTATCCGGTCCATCTTCGGTCAGCGTCACGTCGGCGCCGCCCTTGGCGAAGCCGGCGATGCCGCCCTTGCCTTCGCCCTGGATGGTGTAGGAATGCGGCGGCTTGAGGTTCTTGAGCGTCACCTCGCCGTTGAACGTCGCCTTGATCGGCCCGATCTTCACCACCACGGTCGCCGCCATCTCGGTCGGCGACTTCATCTCCAGGCTCTGGCAGCCAGGAATCGTAGCCTTCAAGACCTCGGGATCGTTCAGCGCTTCCCACACTTTTTGCAAGGGCGCGGCAATGCGCTCCTCGCCTTCGATCACCAAAGCCATGAAAACCTCCCTGACACGATTGATCGAAGCCGTAACGCACGGCTGCATGCATGTCTATCGCACCAAAGTCCGGATGCGACCCTGCGCCCTCTTGCCTGCTCCCGCGCGTTGCCATATCGATTTGTCTTACAAATACGGAGACCACGATGGCAGGCGCCCCCACCAGGAAGAAAAAATTTCGCTCGCAGGAGTGGTTCGACAATCCCGATAATCCGGGCATGACGGCGCTCTACCTGGAGCGCTACCTCAACTACGGCCTGACGCGGGCCGAACTGATGTCCGGCAAACCGCTGATCGGCATCGCCCAGACCGGTTCGGATCTCTCGCCCTGCAACCGGCATCACATCGAGCTGGCCAAGCGCGTGCGCGAAGGCATCGTCTCGATGGGCGGCATTCCGTTCGAATTCCCGTGCCATCCGATCCAGGAGACCGGCAAGCGCCCGACCGCCGCTCTTGACCGCAACCTTGCCTATCTCGGCCTGGTCGAAGTGCTATACGGCTATCCGCTCGATGGCGTCGTGCTCACCATCGGCTGCGACAAGACAACGCCGGCCCTGCTGATGGCGGCGGCCACCGTCAACATCCCGGCGATCGCGCTGTCGGTCGGCCCGATGCTCAATGGCTGGCACAAGGGCAAGCGCACCGGCTCCGGCACCATCGTCTGGGAATCGCGCCAGCGCCTGTCGGCCGGCGAGATCGACTATGACGAGTTCATGGACATCGTCGCCTCTTCGGCGCCGTCCACCGGCTACTGCAACACCATGGGCACCGCCACGACGATGAACTCGCTGGCGGAGGCGCTTGGCATGCAATTGCCGGGCTCGGCCGCCATCCCCGCACCTTACCGCGAGCGCGGCCAGATCGCCTACGAGACCGGCAAACGTATCGTCGACATGGTGCATGAAGACCTCAAGCCGTCCGACATCATGACGAGAGAGGCTTTCGAGAACGCCATTGTCGTCAATTCGGCAATTGGCGGCTCGACCAACGCTCCTATCCATCTCAACGCCATCGCCCGCCATCTCGGCGTCAAGCTCGACAATGACGACTGGCAGACGGTCGGCCTCAATGTGCCGCTGCTGGTCAATTTGCAGCCGACGGGCGAATATCTGGGCGAGGACTACCATCATGCCGGCGGCGTGCCGGCGGTCATCGCCGAACTGATGAAGGGCGGGCTGTTGCCGCATCCGGGTGCTCGCACGGTCAACGGCAAGTCGATCGGTGAGAATAGCGAGGGTGTCGCCAACGAGAACACTGACGTCATCCGCTCCGTTGCCGCGCCGCTGAAGGCCAATGCCGGCTTCATCAACCTCAAGGGCAATCTGTTCGATTCCGCGATCATGAAGACCAGCGGCATCTCGCCCGAATTCCGCGAGCGCTATCTCTCCAATCCGAAGGATCCCGAGGCTTTCGAAGGCAACGCCATGGTCTTCGACGGGCCCGAGGACTACCACGCCCGAATCGACGATCCGGCGCAAGGCATCGATGAACACACGATCCTGTTCATGCGTGGCGCCGGCCCGATCGGCTATCCCGGCGGCGCCGAGGTCGTCAACATGCAGCCGCCGGCCTATCTGATCAAGAAKGGCATCCATGCGCTCGCCTGCATCGGCGACGGCCGCCAGTCCGGCACGTCGGGTTCGCCGTCGATCCTCAACGCCTCGCCGGAAGCCGCCATCGGCGGTGGGCTGGCGCTGCTCAAGACGGGCGACCGTGTCCGCATCGACCTGCGCAAGGGCACGGCCGACATCCTCGTCACCGACGCCGAGATCACCCGGCGGCGCGCCGAACTTCAGAACAATGGCGGCTATGACTATCCCAAGCACCAGACACCTTGGCAGGAGATCCAGCGCGGCATGGTCGCGCAGTTTTCAGAGGGAATGGTGCTGGAGCCGGCGGTGAAATACCAGGATGTCGCGCACACCAGGGGCGTCCCCAGGGATAATCACTGAGCGAGCATCTGTTCGTAGATGCTTACATAAACGACAAACGGCGGCTTGATCCGGATCAGGCCGCCGCCATCCTTGACAAGCCCGCGCGATGCATCCACCATCATGGCAAGGGGTGTATCGCGACGACCCCGTGAGGCGTCAGCCCAACGTTCGCGTCCAAGCTTCTTTTTCCAGGAGGTGGACGCCATGCCGTCAACAACCGCTATCACCGTATCGCAGTTATCCCGTCTGATCGGTCTGCCAGGGGCGCCTGTCATCATCGATGTCCGTATCGATGAAGACTTCGACGCCGATCCACGCCTTCTGCCGGCCTCAAGCCGGCGCGATTTCAAGACTGTTTCGACCTGGGCCGCCGAATTCGCCGGCAAGCCAGTGGCGGTCGTTTGTCAGAAAGGGTTGAAACTCTCGCAAGGTGTCGCCGCATGGCTGCGCCATGAGGGCATTTCCGCCGAAAGCCTCGACGGTGGGTTCGAAGCCTGGCGCGATGCAAGGGGACTTCTGGTTCGCACTGACACCTTGCCTTCGCGCGACGAAAAGGGCCGCACCGTGTGGGTGACACGAGCCCGCCCGAAGGTGGATCGCATCGCTTGCCCCTGGCTGATCCGGCGTTTCGTCGATCCCCATGCGATCTTTCTGTTTGTCGAGCCGGCCGAAGTTCTTGCCGTGGCCGATCGCTTCCAGGCAGTGCCTTTCGACATCGACAATGTGTTCTGGAGCCATCGCGGCGAACGCTGCACCTTCGACACGATGATTGAGGAGTTCGGGCTGGAATCCGAGGCGCTCGATCGCCTTGCCCTGATCGTGCGCGCGGCCGACACCGCAAGCCTCGATCTTGTTCCTCAGGCTGCCGGCTTCCTGGCGGCTTCGCTTGGCCTATCACGTATGTTTCGCGACGACCTGGAACAACTGGAAGCGGGCATGCTGCTCTACGATGCGTTCTTTCGTTGGTGTCGTGACGCCACTGAAGAAACGCACAACTGGCCCAGTACAGGCGCGGGCAAACCGTCATGAGCGCGCTTGAGTCGCATGACACGATGGTCCAGGGCCCAGCTGCGCCGACGTTCGCCGAAGCCATAAAACTCTGGGCAAAAATCGGACTGCTCAGCTTCGGTGGGCCGGCCGGGCAGATCGCATTGATGCATAAGGAACTGGTCGAGGAGCGGCGCTGGATCGGCGAGCAGCGTTTCCTGCATGCGCTGAACTATTGCATGCTGCTGCCTGGCCCCGAAGCCCAGCAACTCGCCATCTATGTCGGTTGGCTGCTGCACAGGACGATCGGCGGCCTTGTCGCCGGCATCCTGTTCGTGGTGCCGGGCGCGCTCGTAATGCTCGTCCTGAGCAGCCTCTACGTGCTCTATGGCGACGTGCCGCTCGTCGAGGCGCTGTTTTTCGGGGTGAAGGCGGCGGTGCTTGCCATTGTCATCGAGGCGGTGATCCGGATCGGACGGCGTGCCCTGAAGAACAGGGTCATGGTGTCGATCGCCGTCTCGGCTTTCATCGCCATCTATGCGTTGAATGTACCGTTCCCGCTCATCGTCCTGCTCGCGGGCCTAACGGGATGGCTGGGAAACCGCATTGCTCCGGCGCTGTTTTCCGGCTCGGCACATGGCAAGGACGGTATTGCCGATAGCAAGGGAGCGGTCGACCTGATGTTCGAGCGCGGCGAACTGGCCCACATCAGGCCGACGAAATGGCATGCGCCGCGCACGATTGCGATCTGGCTGCCGATCTGGTTCGGGCCTGTTCTGCTGATCTGGTGGGTTACCGGCTCTGCAAGCGTCTGGACCGAGATCGGCCGGTTCTTCAGTCTCATGGCTGTCGTCACCTTCGGCGGTGCCTACGCGGTGCTCGCTTATGTCGCCCAGGCAGCCGTCCAGTCCTTCGGCTGGCTCGCTCCCGGTGAAATGGTCGACGGTTTGGGCCTTGCCGAAACGACGCCGGGTCCGCTCATCCTGGTGTTGCAGTTCGTTGGCTTCATCGCCGCGTTCCGCCATCCCGGCTCGCTGGACCCGTTGCTTGCCGGATCGCTGGGGGCGTTGCTGACCCTGTGGGTTACGTTCACGCCCTGCTTCTTCTGGATATTCCTCGGTGCGCCCTATATCGAGGCCCTGCGCGGCAACAAGGCCTTATCGGCGGCACTTGGCGCGATCACCGCCGCTGTKGTCGGGGTGATCATGAATCTGGCTCTGTGGTTCGCCCTGCACGTCATTTTCCATGAGGTACACGCGCTGGGCCTCGGCATGAATGTGCCGGTATTTTCGTCGATCGACTGGCGCGCGGCGCTGCTTTCCTTTGCCGCCATGATCGCTATCC
>NZ_JBFULQ010000087.1:0-16806 GCF_054049815.1 Mesorhizobium sp. P5_C1
GTCCCGAACCTGCCCATGTCCCCTCCCGGTCAGAGCCCGCAACATAGGGCAATTCCAGTCCAATGTATCGGCCGGATCGCCATCGAGGACGAACGGCGCCTGTCGGCTGGCTCTATGCCTTCCGCGTGGCGCCGATAGCCTGCCGATTCCGCCTTGCGCGAGAGGACGCCCCGATGAGCCAGACGATCGCAAGACCGAATGAGAAGCCACTGCCAACGGTCAGCGACAGCCACGTAGACCCGCATTCCTATCCCGACGGGGTTGCCTTCCTCGACGGCCAGTACCTGCCGATGTCGCAAGCCAAGGTCTCGGTGTTGGACTGGGGTTTTCTGCATTCCGACGCTACCTACGACACCGTGCATGTCTGGAACGGCCGCTTCTTCCGCCTCGACCTGCATCTCGACCGTTTCTTCAGCGGGCTGGAAAAGCTGCGCATGACGATCCCCTTCGACCGTGAACGCGTGACCGAAATCCTGCACAATTGCGTGGCGTTGTCGGGACATCGCAGCGCCTATGTCGAAATGCTGTGCACGCGCGGCGCCTCGCCGACCTTCAGCCGCGACCCGCGCCAGGCGGTCAACCGCTTCATGGCGTTCGCGGTGCCGTTCGGCTCTGTCGCCAATGCCGAGCAGTTGCAACGCGGCCTGCGTCTCGCCATCAGCGACAAGGTACGTATCCCGCCGGGCTCGATCGATCCGACGATCAAGAACTACCACTGGCTCGATCTGGTGCGCGGCCTCTATGATGCCTATGACCGCGGCGCCGAGACCGCGCTGATTCTCGATTTTAACGGCAATGTCGCCGAGGGCCCGGGCTTCAACGTCTTCTGCGTCAAGAACGGCAAACTGTCGACGCCGGCCATTGGCGTGCTGCCCGGCATCACCCGGCGCACCGTCTTCGATCTCTGCGCCGAACAAGGTCTCGACGCCGTCGCCACCGATGTCAGTGTCGCCGCTTTGCGCGAAGCTGACGAGGTCTTCATCACCTCGACCGCCGGGGGTATCATGCCGGTGACGGAGATCAACGGCGACCGGATCGCGAACGGCAACGTCGGCCCGATCACCAACCGCCTGATGACGCTCTATTGGCAAAAGCACGACGACCCGGCATGGTCGAGCCCGGTGCAATACCCCTGATCAACAAGGCGGTCTGTTCAAAAAGATTTCCTTCGCCTCTGGAAAAGCGCCGAATTGTCCGTATATGCCCAAAAGCGGAGAAGCCTCCGCTTTCACCCGAAATCACGCCCGCAGGGGCAAGGACTCCACATCATGACAAACAAGGTTTGGTTCATCACCGGATCGTCGAAGGGCTTTGGCCGCGTCTGGGCCGAGGCCGCACTCGCCCGTGGCGATCGCGTCGCGGCGACCGCCCGCGATGCCGGCACGCTCGCCGATCTCGTCGAGAAGTACGGCGACAATATCGCCGCGATAAAGCTTGACGTCACCGACAAGAAAGCCGTCGACGCCGCGATAGCCGAGGCGCACAAGCGCTTTGGCCGGCTCGATATCGTCATCAACAATGCCGGCTATGGCCATTTCGGCGCCATCGAGGAAGTCAGCGAACAGGAAGCCCGCGACCAGATCGAAACCAATGTCTTCGGCGCCCTGTGGGTCACCCAGGCCGCACTGCCTATCATGCGGGCGCAGCGTTCCGGCCACATCATCCAGATCTCGTCGATCGGGGGCGTCAATGCCTTTGCCTCGCTCGGCCTCTATCATGCCTCGAAATGGGCGCTGGAGGCCTTCAGCCAGTCGCTCGGCATCGAGGTCGCGGAATTCGGCATCCACGTGACGCTGGTCGAACCGGGCGGCTTCTCCACCGACTGGGCCGGACCGTCGGCCAAGGTCTCCAAGCCGATCGAGGCCTATGCGCCCGCCCGCGCCAAGATGGCCGAGCGCCGCGCCAATTCGGTCGCCGGCGATCCCGAGGCCACCGGACCGGCGATGCTGGCCATTGTCGATGCCGCCGAACCGCCACTGCGCGTGTTCTTCGGCGATGGCGGCCTGCCGATGATCAAGCAGGAATACGCCAACCGCATCGCCACCTGGGAAAAGTGGGACGACGTTTCCATCATGGCGCAGGGCGCGAAGAAGAACCGCAAAGCCTGAGGCCAGTTCGGAGATATCGCTACGCTACGCCGCCTCGGCGGCGTGGCCCCTACCCTATGCGGCCTTTCAATACTGGCGAGAGTCTAGCTCAGATAGATCCACTGCTCGGGCACCCGCACCGATATCTCCTCGCCGGCATTGATCGTTCCCGGCTTCTCGACCCAGGCGACGAGGCCGCGCAGCCGCTTCGCCGATTTCGGGAACAGCAGCGCGCCGGCCTCGATGTCGGCCATCCCGGCATGTTGGGCGATCGATCGGCCGGCGATACGGCAAGGTCCGTTCTGCGCGTCGACCTTGATGGTGACGCCGTCCTTGAAGAACAGCAGCGTGCCGGCCGGCAGCATAGACAGATGCGGCACACCTTCGATCAAAAGATTGGCGCCGATCCACTCCGGCTTGATCTCGGCCAAGCCCATCCGGTCGGCAACGATGGCCAGCTCGTCCGCCGCCACGACGGACAATTGCCGCTCGTTGCGCATTTCGGTGCCGCGCGGATACCAGGGCTCGCGCCCGCCGGAGCGCCGCGTCGCGCCGGCGTGGAAATCACCTGATATGCCATCGAAGCCCAGCCGCAACGCATCGACCGGGCGCGTCTCGAAATGATCAGACGGCGCCAGATAAAGCGCCGCCACCTTGGCGACCAGCTTACGCGCCGGGACGATTTCGACAGGCTTTTCAGCCTCGGGGAAGAGATCCAGCATCGGCTTCATTCCTTGGATGATGCGCCTGTTTTTGCCCTTCGATTGCGAACGCCGCAAGAGCGGTTTGGGCCAAAGTGCGCAACTCTTCGACCGAAGCGCCGTCGCGCGCCTGGATCGACATGCCGTTCATGACGCCGGACAGGTATTTGGCGAAGCCCTCGACGGCGAGGCCTTCCGGCAGGTCACCGATTGCCCGGCCCTTGGCCAGCCGCTCGGCGATCGCCGCTTCACTTGCCTTGCGATAAGCCTTGAGTTCATCCGCAATAGCTTGCGCCTGCGGCGAGGCGGCGAGCGCACCGCTGACGAACAGACAGCCACCCGGCTTGCCGGGTCTGGAATAGGCCTCCGCCGCGCCGAGCAGCAACCGCCGGATCGCCTCCCCCGTCGGCACCGGCGCGCTCAGCGCCTCCAGCGCAAAGCCGATCTCGGTCTGGTGGTAGCGCTTCAGCGCCTTGCGGAACAAAGTCTCCTTGTCGGTGAAGGCGTTGTAGATCTGCGGCGGCGTCAGCCCCATCGCCTCGCGCAGCATGGCCAGCGACGTCGCCTCATAGCCATGCTCCCAAAACAGATGCATCGCCGCATCCAGCGCCCGATCAAGGTCGAAGGCGCGTGGCCGGCCACCCCGATGCTTTTCCAAATTATCCATAGTGATCGATACGAAACCTTTTGACTCGCCTTGTCTGCATAACGTAACAATTGATACGAAACATGGCAAGCCGGAAGAAATGTCCCCGGCAAGACCATGGAAACCAGCGAAAAAGGAGAGCCAAATGCCAATCACCGTGACCGCGCCCGAAGGCGTACTGACCCCGGCGGGAGAGCGTGAGATCCTGCCGCGCCTCAGCGCCGCCCTCATCGAAGCCTCCGGCGCCACAGGCAATTCGTTCTTCACCGCGATCGTCGGAGGCACAGTCAATATCCTGCCCCTGCATCGCATTTATGCCGGTGGCGCCAATCGGCCGGTCGTCATGGTCGAGCTGAAGTTGCCGAACATCGGCCTCGGTTCGATCGAAGCCCGAAATGCCTTCATCACCGAGGCCGCCGGGATTGTCGCCGCGCTCTGCGTGCCCGGCCACCGGCCTGAAAACACCTGGATCAACATCGTCAATGCGCCCGACGGCGGTTGGGGTATCGGCAGCCGGCAATATTCAGGCGAAGCACTTGTCGCTGCCGCAACCGCCGCCGCGCAGTGATTTCGGCCGCGACGAACAGGAGCGAACCGATGCGGCTCTCCCCTTCGCTGTTCTTCACCACCAATTGCGAGCCGGCACTGGCCTTCTACGAACAGTGCGGTCTTGGCCGGGCGACGATCCTGCTGCGCTGGGGCGACAACACCATGCCGGTGCGGACCGAAGCTATGCGCGGAAAGGTGTTGCATGCGCGATTCGAAGGTCCGGGCGTGCTGTTTCATGCCTCGGACAATGACGATGCCGAGCCGATGAAAGGCTCCGCCCTTTGCTTGGAATTCGACAGCCTGTCGGCGATGCGGGAGCTTTTCGCCCGCATGGCCGCGGGCGGCCGGATCACCGTCCCCCTGGCGCGGCAATATTGGGGAACCAGCTTCGGCATGCTGGTCGACGCCTTTGGCGTGCAATGGATGTTCAGCTGTCCCAATGAATGAGGTCCGGCGCGGATCACGACCTGAAAGTGGAACCAGTCCACGCAACGCCGCATTGCTGCCGCGCCGCGCCGGCTTCATGGTGACGCCAGACCAAGTCTGCGGAGGTTCTCATGCGTCCCGGGACAGCAATCGCGCTGCTTTGGCTGATCTGGGTGGTCACCTGGGCCGCCGCCGCGCTCTGGGCCGACCCTGCCCAGAAACGCGCCGGGTTCAGGGTGGAGGTTCGCTATCGGGTTCTCTGGCTGGTCGGCGCGGCGTTGCTGTTCATTCCAGCGCATGGCTATGAAGGCCGCCTCAGGTTGTGGATGCCTACCATCGCCGAGGCATGGATCTGTGTCGTTCTGATCGCCATCGGCATCGCCTTTGCCTGGTGGGCGCGCCTGCATCTCGGCAGGCTATGGTCAGGCACCATTACCGCCAAGGCCGGGCACCACGTCGTCGACACCGGCCCCTATAGGCTGGTCCGGCATCCGATCTACACCGGACTGCTGGTGGCGATCCTGGCCACAATGGCGGCAAAAGGTAYGGTTTGGGGCATTGTCGGAACCGCTTTGCTCATCATCGGCATCGTGACGAAGGCAAAACTCGAGGAACACTTCATGCGCGGCGAACTGGGCAGCGCCTATGACAACTATGCCAGGCAGGTGCCGATGCTGGTGCCGTTCGCGCCAGCCCGATACGGCAGGTAAGCGCCGTTTCAGCCTGATTTTCTTGCCGCACTGCTTTGCTGGAAGTGTTCGACAGCGCCA
This sequence comes from Mesorhizobium sp. P5_C1, assembly GCF_054049815.1. Lineage (NCBI taxonomy): Bacteria > Pseudomonadati > Pseudomonadota > Alphaproteobacteria > Hyphomicrobiales > Phyllobacteriaceae > Mesorhizobium > Mesorhizobium sp. P5_C1. The sequence continues at coordinate 5,180 of NZ_JBFULQ010000087.1, forward strand.
TCGGCGCGCAGCGACTGGAATGGTGGATTCCGGGAACCGCAACGGGGCGCGCTTTGGGGTGCGGGAGCACCGAATGCGCAGGCCGGGTGAATATCGAATGCCCGAGTCTAGAGCATTCTGAGAAGCGCACCACCTATTGAATACCCCGCGCCAAACGCGCAGATCAGGCCGAAATCGCCGGGCTTCATGTCGGCATGGTTCTCCGACAGCGCCACGATGGCGCCGGCGCCCGCCGTGTTGCCCAGCCGCTCCAGCACCATCGGCGCGCGATCGTGGTCGACCTCATGGCCGAACGACAGTTTCAGGATCATGGCGTTCATGCGCGCATTGGCCTGATGCAGCCAGAAGCGCCGGACTGCCTGCGGCGTCAGCCCATGCTCGGCGAGGAATTCGACGATGAACTTGTGCCCGGCGACGGTGACTTCCTTGAACACCTTGTTGCCGACCTGCTTGATCAGGTTTCCCTCCAGATTGATCATGTAGGGGTCATCCTGAGCGGTGCGCGTGTGATAGCCCAGATTGGTGCGGATGTTGTTCGACATCTGCGTCCAGGTACGCGTTTCCAGCACCTCGAAGCGGCCCGGCCGCTTTTCGCCCTGCGCCAGCCCTTCGACCACCATCGACACCGAGGCGTCACCGAAGATGAAATGCGTCTGCCGGTCGCGAAAATTGAGATGGCCGGTGATGATCTCGGGCGTCGTCACCAGAATGCGCTTGTGCGCACCAGACCGCACCAGGTTGACGGCGATGTGCAAGGCAGCAGCAGCCGARGAGCAACCAAGCCCCATGTCGAATCCGGCGCCCTTGGTGCCAAGCGCCGCCTGCATTTCGATGGCGATCGCCGGATAGGGCCGCTGGTGATGCGAGGCCGAGCAGATCACCAGGTCGATATCGGACGGCTTCAGCCCGGCATGGTCGAGAGCCTTTCGCGCCGAGGCAATGCCGAACTCGGCCTGAAGCGACAGCGCGTCATCGGCCCGTGCCGGAATGCGCGGCGCCATGCGGGTCGGGTCGAGAATGCCTTCGCGCTCGATCACGTGGCGTGTGCGTACGCCCGAGGCGTGGACGATGAAGTCGCTGTCCGATTTCGCCAGCGGCGCCTCGTCGGTGCCCTGGCGGCGCGCGTTCTCCATGTCGACCCAGGCATTGAAGCTGGCGACCAGTTCTTCATTGGTGATCTTGGGTTCGGGGATTTCAACGCCAATGCCGCTGATGATGACGCGATGCATGTGTCCAGTCCGTCCCATCCGCAGGCGTTGCGGGCTTCATGTGGGCGCCGAAACGCTCGGGCGCAACACTTTTCTCACCGAGGCGGTTTACGCCGGCTTAAATCTAACTTCACCAGGCGCACAGCTTGGTGTTGGTCTGCGGGTTGTTCCAGCAGGCGCCGTCGTCGCGACTGCGCACGAACTGTCCCGGCAGCGGCACATTGCGGCGGCCGAGATTGACATAGCCATAGGCAAAGCCCGGCCCGTCGATCTCCAGGACATAGGTCGGGTAGCCCGGCGCCGAGATGCGGAAGCTGCCCGCGTCGTCGATCGCCCTGTATCTGCATGAGAAATAGCCGTCATCGCTGGTATAGCAACGCGCCCGCTTGGCCTCCGCCGAGATCGAGAACGCCAGAAGCACTGCCGCGCACACGCCGCCGCCGAAAAGCATCTTTTTCAGTGTCATCACCCACCCCTGCCACGGGCCATCGTGACCCAACGCGATGAAATGCGCACGGTGAAGAAACCGGGTCAAGCGGCCGCAATTGGCTCGTCGCAACGTGGATAATCAAGCCCGTTTGGCGACGATGAAGATGCGTGGAAAACGCAAAAGCACCTTGCCGTTAGCCGTCTTCGGATAGGCCCTGGCGATCTTGGCCGTGTAGCTGTCGAGGAACATTTTGCGCTCGTCCGCCTCGAGCGGATCGAGGAACGGTTTCAACCCGGTCGATTTCACCCATTCGACGATCGCCTCTGCGTCGGCAAGCGGATGGTTGTAGATGCTGTGCCAGATGTCCAGCCGATCGCTGAGCGGCGACAACAGATCATAATAGAACGAAACCGACGGCAGCGGAGCGCGCGCCGCACCCTTGATCTTGTCGGCAAACGGCATTTCGGCCGCGGTCTCCCGCATCAAGCGGTGCGAGTCCTCGCCCATATTGTCGGGCATCTGAATGGCCAGCGCGCCGCCCGGGGCCAAAAAACCCATCAGCCGCTGGAAGACCGCCGGATGTTGCGGCAGCCACTGGAAGACCGCATTGGCGAAGATCACATCGACCGGCACCCCCGGCTGCCAGTTGGAGGCATCTGCCAGGTCAAAGGTGACGTCAGGCAGGCGCGCCCTCGCCTTCTCGATCATGTCGGGCGACGTGTCGAAGCCGCTCACCTGCGCATCCGGCCAGCGCTCGACAAGCAACTCGGTCGAGTTGCCAGGACCGCATCCGATGTCGACGACCCGGCGCGGGAAATCCACCGGTACCTGCGCCGCGAGATCACGCGCGGGTCGCGTGCGCTCGTCCTCGAATTTCAGATATTGGGCGGCGGACCAATCAGCCATGTGAGCTCCTCATGTCGCTTGAGAATTCGCCGCCCAAAAAACCTTATCGCGTCAGCCTCTTGTAGGTCATGCGGTGCGGGTTGACGGCATCCGGCCCGAGGCGGCGGATCTTGTCCTGCTCGTAATCCTCGAAATTGCCCTCGAACCATTCGACGTGGCTGTCGCCCTCGAAGGCGAGGATGTGCGTCGCCAAGCGGTCGAGGAACATACGATCGTGCGAGATGATGACCGCGCAGCCACCAAAATTTTCCAGCGCGTCTTCGAGTGCCGCCAGCGTTTCCGTATCGAGGTCGTTGGTCGGTTCGTCGAGCAGCAGCACGTTGCCGCCGGTCTTCAGCATCTTTGCCAGGTGCACGCGGTTGCGCTGGCCGCCGGAGAGGTTGCCGACCTTCTGCTGCTGGTCGCCGCCACGGAAGTTGAACGACGCGCAATAGGCGCGCGTGTTGGCTTCGAACTTGCCGAGCTTGACCACTTCGGCGCCGCCGGAAATCTCTTCCCAAACCGTCTTTGACGGATCGAGTGCATCGCGGCTTTGGTCGACATAGCCGAGCTTGACCGTCTCGCCGACGCGGACTGTGCCGGCATCCGGCTTTTCCTGGCCGGTGATCATGCGGAACAGCGTCGTCTTGCCGGCGCCGTTCGGACCGATGACGCCGACGATGCCGCCGGGCGGCAGCTTGAATTCCAGGCCGTCGATCAGCAGCGTGTCGCCAAAACCCTTCGACAGGCTGTCGACCTCGATCACCACGTTGCCGAGCCGCTCGCCATGCGGGATGACGATCTGCGTGTCCGTCGGCCGCCGCTTGTCGGCTGCATCCAGGAGATCCTGGAAGGCCTGGATACGCGCCTTGGACTTGGTCTGGCGGGCCTTGGGGCTCGACTGGATCCACTCGCGCTCGCGGCCGATGGCGCGCTGGCGGGCGTCGTCCTCGCGGCCTTCCTGCTTGAGCCGCTTGGCCTTGGCTTCGAGATACTTGGTGTAGTTGCCCTCATAGGGAATGCCGCGGCCACGGTCGAGTTCCAGGATCCAGCCGGTGACATTGTCGAGGAAGTAGCGATCGTGGGTAATGATCATCACCGCGCCCGGGTAAGCGCGCAGATGCTTTTCCAGCCACGCCGTGGTCTCGGCGTCGAGATGGTTGGTCGGCTCGTCGAGCAGCAGCAGGTCGGGCTGGCGCAGCAAGAGCTGACAGAGCGCGACACGGCGGCGCTCGCCCCCCGACAGCTTGGTGACGTCGGCGTCCTTGGGCGGGCAGCCCAGCGCTTCCATCGCCATCTCGACCTGCTGTTCGAGGTCCCACAGGTTCAGCCGGTCCATCTCGTCCTGGAGCTTGGCCGACTCATCGGCCGTCTCGTCGGAATAGTTCATCATCAGTTCATTGTAGCGTTCGATGATGGCGGTCTTGGCTGCGACGCCTTCCATGATGTTCTCGAACACGGTCTTCTTCGCATCGAGCGCCGGCTCCTGCGCCAAATAGCCGACGGTGGCGCCTTCGGCGAGCCACGCCTCGCCGTTCCACTCCTTGTCGAGCCCGGCCATGATCTTGAGGATCGTCGACTTGCCGGCGCCGTTGGGGCCGAGAATGCCGATCTTGGCATCTGGATAGAAGGACAGATGGATGTTCTCGAGCACCTTCTTGGTGCCATAGGCCTTGTTGAGGCCGGCCATGTGATAGATGAACTGGCGTGCCACGCGCGCTTTCCCTGAAAAACTGACTGGCCCAGAGAAACTGACTGGATTTGTCAAATTGAATGGAGGTTGGCCGCTATGTAGGCGATGCGGCGGCGAACGGCAATCGCTTTTGCCGCTTCTGGCCGGTCACACGCGGAAGTGTCCGCCAGGCCTGAAGTTTTCCGCCGGCCGCCGGGCGCGATGAAAGCTCCGGTTAACCCTTCGCGGTCAAAACAGGATCGAGTGGAATCGCCGGCTTGTCGCGATTCAGGAGAAAGATCGGATCGACGGCATTGCTGAACAGTTTCCTGCTCCTTGCCGAAGCGGTCGTCTACTTCAGCGTCATGGTGACGCTTTTCCACTTCAGGAAGCGCATCGGCCTCGGCGTCTTCGTCTGCGCGCTTGGCGTCATGCACTTCCTCGAGACCTACCTCGCCAGCGTCTTTTACGTCGCCTTGCCGTTCGGCATGGTCTCGCCGGGCTCGGCGGTGCTGTTTTCCGGCAAGCTGGTCATGCTTTTGCTGCTCTACATGAAGGAGGACGCCGCCACCGTCCGTCAGCCGATCTATGGTCTGCTGCTTGGCAATGCGCTGATGATCGGGCTGGTGCTGCTGTTGCGCCTGCACGCCATCGCCCCGCTGTCCGATGGCAGGCTCCCCGACATCGGTTTCATCGACGAGATGGGCTGGCTGATGGTGTGGGGCACGACGCTGCTGTTCGTCGACGCCATCCTGATCATCCTGCTTTATGAAAAGCTCGGGCGATACCTGCGCAAGGCACAGTTCGCGCGCATCCTGATTTCGGTCGCCTGCGTGCTCACCTTCGACCAGGCGGGGTTCTTCGCCGCGCTGCATTTCGTCGCCGGCGCGCCGATCGCGGTGTTTTTCGGCGGCTGGTTTGCCAAGATGGTCGCCGCGCTGACCTACAGCACCATGCTCGTCGCCTATCTCAGATGGTTCGAAGAACGCCAGATCGCGCTACCGCGCGGCCTGACCGACATCTTCGACACGCTGACCTATCGCGAGCGCTACGAAGCGCTGGTCGAACATGTCGGCCGTGACGGCCTGACCGGCCTGCTGCACAGGGGGCGCTTCGACAGCGATGGTGAAGCCGCCGTTCAGGTCAGCCTGCGAACGGCGAAGCCGCTCAGCCTGCTGATCATCGACGTCGACCATTTCAAGTCGATCAACGACCGTTTCGGCCATGCCGAAGGCGACAAGGTGCTGAAAGCCGTTGCGGCCCTGCTTGGCGAGGCAGCAAGTGCGGAAGACCAGGTGTTCCGGATCGGCGGCGAGGAATTCGCCATCCTCAGTTCGCGTCCGCACTCGGTCGCCAGGCTGTTCGGCGAGAGCATTCGCTATGCGGTCAAGGCCTCCGCCAACACCAGCCGCTTCGACCTGACCGTCAGCGCCGGCGTCTCCAGCGTCGGCGAAACCACGCGCTGCCTTGCCGATCTGTTCGCGCTCGCCGACCAGCGTCTCTACAAGGCCAAGTCGACCGGACGCGATCGCGTCGTTGGCGAGCCGGACGGCTACGAGGCCGATGCCGCCGTTGCATGGACCAAATCCGCTCAGATCTAGAGCACGGTCCCGTGAAGCTTACGACGACTTTTTCTGCCACCGAATGCCGGCCAAAGTAGAGACCGCCATCAGTGCGATCGCCAGCCATTTCAGTGCGGTGATGATCGGTCCGGCTTCGATGTCATAGGCTATGAACAGCAGGATGCCTGGCACCAGCAGGCCGCACATGATCAGCATGATGCGGTTGATCTGCCAGGACACTTTTGAGGCCAGCGCCTCGTCGCCGGGCGCGGCTACAAGCGCCGCACGCACCGCGTTGCTGGCCACCAGCACTGCCGAGAGGCGCATCGAGATCGGCAGGCCAAGCCCGATGATGAGGAAGGCGCAGGCCGCCAGCAGCAGCGAAAACTTCAGTGCGCTGGTCTCGGCCGGAACGGGAAACAGCACTGTCGCCAGCGGCAGGAAGACGCCGAAAATGCCGAGCGAAGCAATAGTGATGAAGATCACCGCATTGACGATCGTGAACAGCTGGTAGGTGCCGGCGCCGATCGGTTCGGAGAGCGTCCGCATGCGCGCCCATTCGGAGTCTGTATAGGAAAAACCCGGCCAKTCCATGCGCCCGTCGCTGATCGCGACCATGCCCTTGGCCCAGAAGGCCAGCCGCGCCAGCGCGCTGCTCGTCATGCCAACCATTGAGACCCCCGCCCGAATGATGCTCGGCGCAGCATAGCACCACGACGAGGCAAGGCGACAGTCAGGCGTCGGCGTTCAGCCAGTGCTTACTGGAACCCGATCGCGTCAACGGTGCCGGTCGGGCACCCGGCCTTGTTGGTCGGCACCGAAGCCAGCAAGAGGTCCTTGAGCGAGCTGTCGGGCCCGATCGGGCCGGCAAGGCCGAGCGTCAGTTCGYCGATCAGCCGCCTCCCGCTCGAAGGATCGATGACGCAGGAGACCCGCACCCGGTCCCCTGCCCCAGCGCCAAAGGCGCTATCGAAGGCGCCACGGATCTGGTCCGCCGTCAGCTTGCCGCCGATGTTCTTGGCAAAGAGATCGCGCACCGGCGAGCTGTTCACCGCGCGCATCAAATTGAGCGCGTCGGAGAAATAGTCCTGCTGGCTCTTGCCGTAGCAAGTGCCGTGCTTGATCCATTCATGCCGCTCGAGATGGGAGGCGGTACCCGGCATCACCTGGTCGAGTTCCGTGCGGGTGCTGGCATCCAGATTGACCGGTGGCAGGTCCTTCCAGTGGGCCGGATTGTCATTGGCCTTGTCGCTCGCTGTCGCCTGGCAATAGAAATTGCCGTTCGGCTGCGGCCACAGCCCGTGCAAGGTGAAATGCGTAGCGTCGAAATCGCCGGCGCTCTGCGCCTTGCATTCGGTCTTGCTCGACTTGGTCTCGCAGAAGGCCGGCTGCCAGCTCAGCGCGAAGACATATTCAGGCTTTCCCGACGCCGCCGGCTTGCCTTGCCCACCAGGTGCTGCCGGCACTGTCGCGGCGCTGCTGCCGGAGACATGGCCGCAGCTGACCTTCACCCAGCGGCGCTCCGGATCGGCGCCCGGCACCAGGATGAGATAATGCGTAGGCGCATCCTTGTTGCCGGCAAGCAGCTGGTAGCTCTGTCCAGCATCGGTCGAGACGTTGCCCGGATTCTTGCCATTCTTGATGGCTTGCGTTGCCGGACAGGCCGCATCGGCGACGAAGGTGCCCCTCATCTTGACGTCGGCACGCGCCACACCGGCCAGCGAGGCCGCCAGCATGGCCAATCCGAAAACAACACCAATGCGCATAGGAATCCCCGGCTGAAGAAAGTGGGCGACAGACTGAAGCTGTCTCCATGTCAGAATTGCGATATTTTGCTGGCCAAACGCAAGAAACATCGTCGCGGAAAGTCAGGCAGGGTGGATTGACGCAAAACCGGTGCCGGCGCAAACAAAGCCGGCGCCACGATGGCGGCAGAGCCTGGAGACCGAGCGGCATGTCATTCAGCCAGCAGCGCGTGGTTCGCTCGCCGACCGGCGCCAGCCTCAATCTCTTCGTCAGGCAGGCCGATGGCAGGCCACGTGCCGTCGTGCAGATCAATCACGGGCTGGCAGAGCACGCCGCGCGCTATGGCCGCTTCGCCGATTTTCTTGGCCCGCGCGGCTACCACGTCTATGTCCACGACCATCGCGGCCATGGCGCCACCAAGGCGCCCGATGCGCCACTCGGCAAATTCGCCGACCAGGATGGCTCAGCCAAGGTGATCGCCGATGTCGGCGCCGTCCATGATCTCATCGCCCGCGAACAGCCGAACTTGCCGGTCATCCTTTTTGGCCATTCGATGGGTGCGTCCGTGGCGCTGAACTTCCTGTTGCACCACTCGCCACGCGTTCATGCGGCCGCGATCTGGAACGGCAACTTCTCGCAAGGCCTGCTCGGCCAGCTGGCCCTGGGCATTCTTGGCTGGGAACGGATGCGGCTGGGCTCGGATGTCCCATCGCGCCTGCTGCCGAAACTCACCTTCCGGGCCTGGGGCAAGGCCGTGCCCAATCACCGCACGCTGTTCGACTGGCTGTCGCGCGACGAGGCTGAGGTGGCGAAGTACATTGCCGATCCGCTCTGCGGCTGGGATGCCTCGGTATCGATGTGGCGCGACGTCGTCGGCATGGCGCTGAATGGTGGCAGGGACGCCGGCTTTGCCGGCATCAGGCGCGATCTCCCAGTCAGCGTCGTCGGTGGCGAGAAGGATCCCGCCTCGGACTACGGCAAAGGGATCACCCATCTTGCCAATCGCATGCGCATGATGGGGTTTTCGAATCTGGTTTCAAAGGTTTACGCCGACACCCGCCACGAAAGCCTGAACGAGGTCAACCGCGACATCATCATGGACGATTTCGCGGCCTGGGCCGACGGAGTGCTAAAATAAGGCCAAAGCGGTGCGAATCCGCATCGAACTGGCACCTTGGCCCATTGCAAGGGCCGTGACAGCCACCGCCGGGCTTGATAGAGCCTCTGCTTTCGCAGCAATCAAAGTGATTGCAGCAACCACGGTGATTTATGGCCAAACCCCCACTGAAAGGCGTCCGCGTCGTCGAACTCGCTCGCATCCTTGCCGGACCTTGGGCCGGGCAATTGCTTGCCGATCTCGGCGCCGATGTCATTAAGGTCGAGAGCCCCGATGGCGGCGACGACACCCGCAAATGGGGCCCGCCCTTCGTCATGGGCAAGGACGGCGAGAACCTGTCGGCCGCCTATTACCACTCCTGCAATCGCGGCAAGCGCTCCATCGCCATCGACTTCTCGACGCCCGAGGGTGCCGAGACGGTGCGCCGGCTGGTCGCGACGTCGGACGTGCTGATTGAGAACTTCAAGCTCGGCGGCCTCAAGAAATATGGCCTCGATTACGACAGCCTGAAGACGATCAACCCTCGCCTCGTCTACTGCTCGATCACCGGCTTCGGCCAGGATGGTCCCTACGCGCCGCGCGCCGGCTATGATTTCATCATCCAGGCCATGGCCGGCATGATGTCGATCACCGGCGAGGTCGGCCGCGAGCCGCAAAAGGCCGGCGTCGCCATCTCCGATATCTTCACCGGCCTTTATTCGGTCATCGCCATTCAGGCGGCGCTTCGCCATGCCGAACAGACTGGCGACGGCCAGCACATCGACATGGCGCTCTTCGACACCCAAATCTCGGCGCTCGGCAACCAGAACCTCAACTATCTCGTTTCCGGCAAGTCGCCGGTGCAGATGGGCAATGCGCATATGAACATCGCGCCTTACGAGGTGGTCCCGGTCAGGGATGGTCACATCATCCTGGCGGTCGGCAATGACGGCCAGTTCGTTAAATTCTGTGCCGCCGTCGGGCTCGACGATTTGCCCGCAAATCCCGACTTCGCCACCAACCCTGCCCGCGTCACCAACCGGGTCAAGCTGCGCGAGCACATGATCGAGGCGCTGAAGATTTTTGATCGCGACCCGCTGCTGGCAAAGCTGGAGGCGGCCAGCGTGCCGGCGAGCCCGATCAACACGATCGGCCAGATGTTTGCCGACCCGCAGACGATCGCGCGCGGCATGCGGCTCGACCTTGACGACGGCCAGGGCAATCTTCTGCCATCGGTGCGCGCACCGATGGTGATGTCCGGCACGCCGCTCGTCTATGAGCGTCCCTCGCCGCGCCTCGGCGAGCACACGCAAGAAATCCTTGCCGAACTGGAGAAGTCTGGACAATGAAGACTGGCGGACAACTGATCGTCGACGCACTCGAAGCCAACGGCACCGACCGCATCTATTGCGTGCCTGGCGAATCGTACCTGGCGGTGCTCGACGCGCTGCACGATTCAGCGATCCGCACCATCGTCTGCCGCCAGGAAGGCGGCGCCGCCATGATGGCCGATTGCCACGGCCGCCTGACCGGCAAGCCCGGCATCTGCTTCGTCACCCGCGGGCCCGGCGCTACCAATGCGTCCGCCGGCATCCACATCGCCATGCAGGACTCGGTTCCCGTCATCCTGTTCATCGGCCAGGTCGCCAGCCACGCCAAGGAGCGCGAGGCCTTCCAGGAAGTCGACTACAAGCGTTTCTTCGGCGACATCGCCAAATGGGTGGTCGAGATCGACGATGCCTCGCGCATCCCGGAATTCGTCACCCGCGCCTTCGCGGTGGCGACATCGGGCCGCCCCGGCCCGGTGGTCATCTCGCTTCCCGAAGACATGCTGACCAGTGTCGTCGAAGCCCCCATCGCCTTGCCGCACACATCGGTCGAAACCCGGCCTGGCGAAGCCGAACTCGACGCGCTGGAGGCATTGCTGGCCAGGGCCAAGCGGCCATTCGTCATCCTCGGGGGCACCCGCTGGGATGCCGAGGCCGTGGCGCAGATGCGCACGATCGCCGAAGCGTGGTCGCTGCCGGTCGGCTGTTCCTTCCGCCGCCAGATGCTGTTCGACCATCTGCATCCGAACTATGCCGGCGATGTCGGCATCGGCATCAATCCGAAGCTGGCCACCGCGATCAAGCAGGCCGATCTCGTGCTGCTGATCGGCGGCCGCATGGGCGAAATGCCGTCGTCCGACTACACGCTGCTGAAAAGCCCCTACCCCGACCAGACGCTGGTCCATGTCCATGCCGATGCCGGCGAACTCGGCCGCGTCTACCGGCCGACACTGGCAATCAACGCCTCGCCTTCGGCCTTCGTTCAAGCCTTCGCCAAGCGCAGGCCGGCCGCCGCGCCCGTCTGGGCAGCCGAGACGCCAAAGCTGCATGCGGCCTATCTCGACTGGTCGACGCCGCCGGAGAGCGGTCCCGGCCCGGTCCAGATGGGGCCGATCATGAACTACCTCGAAAAGGTGTTGCCCGACGACGCCATCCTCACCAACGGCGCCGGCAATTACGCCACCTGGGTGCATCGCTTCCACCGCTCGCGCCGCTTCGCCACGCAGGCAGCCCCGACGTCAGGCTCGATGGGCTATGGCACCCCTGCCGCGGTCGCCGCCAAAGGGCTGTTCCCGGATCGCATGGTGGTTGCCTTTGCCGGCGACGGCTGCTTCCTGATGAACGGGCAGGAATTCGCCACCGCCGTCCAGTATGACCTGCCGATCATCGTCGTCGTCGTCAACAATGGCATCTACGGCACCATCCGCATGCATCAGGAGCGCGAATATCCCGGCCGCGTCGTTGCCACGGATCTCAAGAACCCCGACTTTGCGGCCTTGGCCCGCGCCTATGGCGGCCATGGCGAGACTGTCGAGAAGACCGCGGATTTCGCTTCCGCCTTCGAGCGTGCCCGCGCCAGCGGCAAACCGGCGATCGTCGAGATCAGGCTCGACCCCGAGGCGATCACGCCGACCCGGACGATGACCCAGATCCGCGACAAGGCCTGAGCACCAACGGCATGGGTCGAACAGCGTCGCGTC